>JANYFP010000353.1 GCA_025362555.1 Verrucomicrobiota bacterium | reverse complement strand
GGCTTCGTCAAATAATCATCCATGCCCGCAGCCAAACACTTTTCCCGGTCACCCGCCATCGCGTGTGCGGTCAGCGCAATGATGCAAATCCCCTTATTCGCTTCCCCGCCTTCGCCCGTGCGCACGCGCTGTGAGGTCTCGTACCCATCCATCTCCGGCATCTGGCAATCCATGAGCACGAGGTCGTAGGTGCCGGCGCGGAGGAGCTCGAGACATTCAATTCCATTGGCGACAAATTCCGCCTGAAATTTGAGGCGCTTCAGCAATTGCAGCAGCAATTTTTGGTTCACGGCGTTGTCCTCCGCCACGATGATCCGCAACGGTTGCTGGCCACCGCCGGCTCCGTCGGCTTGCAAGGCGGACATCGGCGGGCGAGTGGCGCGGCTCTTGCCTGTGAGATCGCTGAGCAACACCTCGGGCAACATATCGCACGGCACACAGGCAATGCTGAAATGAAAAGTCGTTCCTGCGGGCGACGACTGCGATACTTCCACGGTTCCACCAAGGAGCTTGGCCAGACTCCGGCAGATCGCCAGGCCCAGACCGGTGCCGCCATATTTTCGAGTCGTTGAAGAATCGGCCTGACTGAATGGTTTGAAGAGACGGTCAATCCGATCGGCCGGAATGCCCGCACCGGTATCTCGAACATTGAAGCCCACCAACGCTTCATCCGCCGGTCCTGTCTCCATGAAAATGCTGACCTCGACTTCACCCTGCGCAGTAAATTTAAGGGCGTTACCAATAAGATTGAGGAGGACTTGCCGCAATCGCGTGCCATCGGAAGAGACCCAGCTCGGCACCCGCACATCGACAATCGAACGGAGACCAAGACCCTTTTTACGCGCCTGTTCACCCAGCAAGCTGATGACATCGTCGATGCATTGGCGAATACTGACCGGCTGCTGTTCCAGTTCGAGCCGGCCGGACTCAATCTTGGAGAAATCCAAAATATCATTAATGATTGTCAACAACGCTTCGCCACTGCTGCGGACCGTGCGCAGCCAGTCACGTTGCTCCGCGGTGAGCTGCGTATCGAGCAAGAGACTGGTGAAACCGATAACCGCATTCATCGGGGTGCGGATTTCGTGACTCATGACTGCGAGGAATTCACTCTTCGCCTGACTGCCAAGATTGGCCTCCAACGCAGATTGCTGCGCGCGACCAATGGCGGATTCCAACTGCTCGTTGAGTTGTTCGGATTGTTCGCGGGCCGAGCGCAGAGCCGCCTCCGTCTCGCGCCAGGTGGTAACATCGGTATGCGTTCCAATCATGCGCAGCGGGCGGCCATCGGCACTGAAACGCGCCTTACCACGCGATAAAATCCAACGCCACGAACCATCTTTATGCTGCATGCGGCACTCGACCGAATACGCCTCCGTGCGGCGGGTCAGATAAGCATCGAGCGTGGCCTGAACCCAGGGCCAGTCATCGGGATGCAGCACCTTGCGCCACGCATTGTAGTTGTTCTGAAATTCATCCTCCGTGTAACCGAGCAGCGCTTTCCAGCGGGGAGAAAACCAGGTCGTGTCGGCCGCAATATCCCAATCCCACACGCCGTCATCACTGCCCTCCAACGCGAGCAACCAGCGTTCCTCGCTGACACGCAAGGCTTCAGCCGCGCGTTTTTCCTCCGTAATATTGCTCGCGATGCCGATAAAATGGCGCAGCTCGCCCTGATCGTGCACCGGTTGAACATCCAGTCGCAGCCAAAAACCGCGCCCCTCCTTGGCATAGCAAAATAGTTCCCCCTTGAAGCTTTGCCCCGCGCGCAATTGGGCATGCATGATTCCCGCGATCTTTCGATCCGTGGCCGGTCCCACCAAAAAATCATCAATTTTCCGACCGAGCACCTCGGCATTGCTATGCCCCGTCATCAGGACAAAGGCATCATTCACCCATTCGATGCGTTCACCGGCATCCGTGATCACCACCGCATTCGTGGTGTGCCGCGCGACCAAGGCCAGTCGTTCGGCGCGCGTCACCGCATCGGCCAGCTCCATCGTGCGATTGACCACCTGATGCTGGAGCGTACCCGCCTGCTGTTGCAGGCAGGCGAAGGCTCGCTCCTTGTCCTGCTCCGCTTCGTCGCGATGAACCTCGATCAAATGAAGCGCCCGCGCCGTGAAGACGGTGATCACCAACATCAGCGTCATGCTGAGCACAATGAGCACCGCAACCGTGAGTTCCAGCGGCCAGCCACCTGCCTTACCCCAGCGCAGTCCGAGCCAGCCGAAAAATGGCATCACAAACACCAGCGCAATGATCATGCGCCGGCTGAGCAATCCAGCGGTGTCTGACACCAATAACCGGTGCACAACGCCCTCCTCCGGGCGCGCCGCCAAGGCTCCCAGGCAAAGAAAATACAGACTCAGAATCGTGTTTAACGAAAGCTGAATGACACTCGTCAACGACCGACCATCCGACACACTGAACAGGTACGCCAGCGTCGCGGGCATCGCCAACATCATGATCCCAAGTGCCACCCATTGATGACGGGAACGAATCCGGCGCAGCGGATGAGAGAGAAAGGCCAATGACAGCGCCAGGAGCAGCAGACCCAAGGCGGAAATGACGCTCATGCGGGTCTCGAAGCTAGCGTATTCTCGGCTCGCCAGATGGATGAACAAGTTGTCGATGCCGAATTCAAAACCGCTGGCGTATTCCGCGAGGGAAACGAGACAGATCAACGCCATCAAACCCGCCACCACCCGCGCGGCCAAAATCCGCCCCGGATGTTTGTCGGTGCGCCAAAGCAGGAGCAGTCCGACGGCACCCAACACCAGCCCCATCGCCGTGTTGGGACGCATGGCGGGAAACCCCGGAAGCATTCCCTTTAACAGCGAAACATCTAACCACCACCCCACAAGCGCCCCGCCCGCAATGAGCACGACGAGCCACACGCAGGCCAAAGCGATGCTGCGAGCCAGCTCATGCAGGTTCACGGGACGAAGAGAAGAATCAGCGACCACACTTAAGTCTATCGGTCGAGTCGACGTTAAGTTTAGCAATGACGCGCACTTGCCGAATTCTTATTAAGCCAGCCGAAAGATCGGGCTAAAGTTCATCCCCATGAAGCCGATTAACCGAGACCCTCCCTGCGCCGGCCATCCGAAGACGTGAAACCCAACGGCGCAGACGAACAGTGATCGCCCCGTCGGCCATCCAACCTGACCCCTCCTCACAAAATCGATGGCCAAGGACTCTGCCATTTATGCAAAAGTTTATCAAAATGAGGCCGATAATAGTGGGGTAAATGGTCACCTCAGTCGCCACCCCCAATACTTTCCCCATCACGCCCGAACAGGTGGTGCGCGAATTGCGGCATCTCCCCTCGGCCCCGAAAGTGTTGCCCCGACTCAAGCGATTATTGTCCGATGGCAATTCTTCCATGCTGGAAATTGTCGAGTTGATCCGACTCGATCCCGGCATTTCCGCCCGCGTCCTGCAAACCGCGAACAGTGCGTACTACAGCAAGGGCGCCCGCTGTTCCAACATCGATGATGCGGTGAATCGAGTGGGCTACGACCAGGTGTACGAACTGGTCGCCTACGCGGTCGCATCACAGGTTCTCGTGCGGCCGCTCGACGCCTACGGCATCGATCCCGACCAGATGTGGCTCTCCGCTGTCGCCTGCGGACTCGCTGCCGAAATTTTGGCTGACCGCACCGGACAAGAACGCGACATCGCGTACACGGTGGGATTATTACATGGAGTTGGAATGCTTGCCATCGACGAATGGGTCGGGCGCAACCGCCCCGGATTACGACTGGCCAACCGTGATTTCCCCAGCGAAGCATGCGAATACGAACGCGCCCTCCTTGGCTTCACCCAAGCCGAAGCCGGCGGAGCCCTGCTGCGCCACTGGGATTTCCCTCTCACAATGGCCGAGCCAGTCCGCTGGCAATATTTTCCGCGCAGCACCGCCGGGTATCAGCGGATGGCTTGTCTGCTTCATGCCGCGAAATGGGTGCGCTCGACCATCTGCAATCCGACTCCTGCCTCGCCCTATGCGATACCTGATGCCTGGCTGCTGCAGCCCCTGCGCATCGGAGCGCCGCAATTGGAAAAGTGCGCCGAAGAGGTGCGCGAGCATCTCACCTCGATCAGCAGCCTCCTGGATTCCACGCCGAATAAAGTAGACCACATCGAATTCCCCGGCGGCACGCGACAATTCGATCACGACGCGTCCCGCCCCACGTCAAGCTAGGGCATAACGATGCAACAGGAGACAGAGCGGGTTGATCCAATCCGCTGGTTTGACAGCGGGAATCCTGAAGCGCCCTGAGGTCAGTCAAGTCGCTTCTCCTAACGGCCCACTCTGGAACGTCGCCTCAATCGTTGCGGCGATTGCCGGAAAGAATCATCAGGAGATAAATCAAGTTGCCCAAGGTCGCGACAAAGGCCGCGACATAGGTGAGGGCTGCGGCATCAAGCGTCTCGTTCACGCCTTTCATCTCATCCTGGCCGAGGATGCCGAGGTTGACCAACTGAACCTTGGCGCGCCGGCTGGCATCAAATTCAACGGGCAAAGTCACCAATTGGAACAAGGCAATCACGAGCAGCGCCGCCACGCCCAATTGCAGCACCACGATGCCAAGCGCCTTCGCGCCGAGCAGCGAGGCGAGCAGAATGCCGAAACTCATCACCCCCCACGCCACCGGCGAAGCGATTTGCACGGCCGGCACCATCGTCTGGCGAAACTTCATCATCGCGTAACCCACTTTTTGTTGGATCGCATGCCCGGCCTCGTGCGCCGCCACACCCACCGCCGCCAAACTGGAGCCGTGATAATTCGCCGACGAGAGGGCGAGCCGTTTTTTTGTCGGATCGAAATGATCAGACAAATCGCCTTCAACTTCCACAATTTCGACATCGTGAATGCCGGCACTTTCCATGACCGCCGCCGCAGCTTCGCGCCCAGTGATGCGACCGCGCGAAGGGATCTGCAGATTTTTGCCGTACGCGCTCGTGACGCGGCTCTGAGCATAAAGTCCGAAAAGGAGAGGAACGATGATGAGGGAGATCCAGATGAGCATGGTGAAAAAATGTTTTTTGAGTTAACCTCGCCGCCGCCGGCCCGTCAAAGGCGCAACCACGTTACGAGATTTTCGATAGGACAACTTATCCGCTTCTGATAATTTGCGAACGAAAAAAACGATCATGGAAATCATCCGCAACGTTGTAATCGGCCGGCCGGTCTCCGGTCGCGAACAACCCAGCGCCAGCCGAATCAACCCAGACCTGCGCGAGTCAGCAGCGGCTGAAGATCAGGTGGACGACCCATGAAATCCACAAAGAGATCCATGGGATTGGCCGAATTTCCACGACTGAGGACCTTGGCAATAAATTCGCCACCCACGTCTGAATTAAAAATGCCTTCCCGCTGGAACCGGGTGAAGACGTCAGCTTCAAGGACCTCCGCCCACTTGTAGGAATAATAGCCCGCAGCATAACCCACGGGATCGGCGAAGACGTGCGTGAAACGATTTTCCGCCGTCGAGGCCGGGGGCTCGGTCGGAACTTGGTACCGCTGCAAAAGCTGGCGCAAACCAGCCGACAAATCACCGGTCAGGTACGGCGCCGGATTCACGTGCAGTTCCAGATCCATGCGCGCGAACGTCAACTGACGCATCGTCGCCACTGCGCTGCGAAAATTTTTCGCCGCTGTCATGCGATCAAACAAGACCGCCGGGATACGTTCGCCCGTGGCATAGTGCCGCGCGAACAGATCAAGGCCCTCCCGCTCCCAACACCAATTTTCCATGATCTGTGAGGGCAGCTCCACAAAATCCCACGCGACGTTTACTCCGTTCAACGATTTGATCGCCACCTCCCCAAACAAGTGGTGCAGCAAATGACCGAACTCATGGAAAATGGTTTCGACTTCGCGATGAGTCAGCAGCGCCGGCTTATCTGCTGAGGGAGGAGTCAGGTTGCCACAGATCAAACCCAAATGCGGGGCGCGCGAACCATCGGACTGCGGACCTCCCGTGATCAGATAATTCATCCACGCCCCACCCCGCTTCGACTCGCGCGGACGCCAGTCGGCATAAAACGAACCAATATGCCGCCCCGCGCTGTCGTGGACCTCATAAAATTTCACCTCAGGGTGCCAGACCTCGACACGGCCCGCCGGCAGCTCAACCACCGTAATGCCAAAAACCCGCCGGGTAATTTCGAACATGCCCGCGAGCACCCCCGTTACGGAAAAATAGGGCCGCAATTGTTCCTCGTCAAAATCGTAACGCGTACGGCGCAGTTTCTCCGCCCAAAACGACACTTCCCACGGGGCGAGGCGGGCGGCAGTGGCTTGAGTTATCTCAGCTTTGAACTGTTCGAGCTCGAGACATTCCCGCTGAAACGCGTCGCGCACACGGCCGTACAGATCCTCGATAAAATCCAGCGCCTTCCGGCCGCTGCCGGCCATGCGGCGGGCGAGCACCAAATCGGCAAAATGGGCGTTGCCCAGCAAGGAGGCTTTCTCCTGCCGCAACGTAAGGATTCGCTTAACGAGGTCCCGATTATCGTGGGCCGGTTGCGAGCCCACTGCGATGGCCGCCTGCCAAAGCTGCCGGCGCAATTCCGCGTCTTCCGCATAAAGCATGACCGGTTCCTGTGACGGACCTTGAAGGGTGAAACGCCACACGGGGCTGGCGTCGGTGCCATGGCCTTTCTTCAACGCATTTTGCCGCGCCGCTTCCTTCGCGTGAGCGGGCAGGCCGCGCAGCCGCGCCTCGTCGTTGACCAGCAACTCCCAGGCATTTGTCGCATCAAGGACGTTCTCCGAATACTTCTGCGTGAGCTGCGCGAGTTCGCTTTGCAGCGCTTCAAGCCGGGTCTTTTTATCCGAAGACAAATCAGCGCCCTGTTGAATAAAATCCGCCACGGTTTCTTCAAGGAAACGACGATGCTCACCGGACAATTCTTTGGCCGACGGCTGCGCGGCCGCAGATTTTAAACGAATCCACAGCGGTTCATTGAGTGGAATCCTCGCTTGAAAGGCGGACACTTTTGCCAGCATGGCGTTGTGCGCCTCGCGCAGGGCGGGCGCATCGGCCACACTCACCAAATGCGAGACCTTGCCCCAGGTTTCGTTGAGCAAATCCGTCGCTGCTTCCAGCGCCAGAAAGGTACTGCTAAAATCTGCGGCGGCAGGAGCCTGCTGCACGATCCGGTCAAGCGCCTGCTCGGCACCGGTCAGGGCCTGCTCGACGGCGGCGACGACTTTGTCCGCCGTGAGTTGCGACCAGCGAATGTGAAAGGAGCGATCAAGAAATGAATTGTCCATCTACTGCGTAATGACCGCGCAGACCGTGGCTCTGTCAAACGAATTGAAGATCCTTACCAGCGCCACGCGGCACCGAGGGAATATTGACGGCGCGCGGCGGGCACAGAGGGAACTTCCTGAAATTCGCTATTCCACACGTTCGACACGAGGGCGGAAAATTCCACCCCGCGCAACTTAGGCGGAAGGTAGTAAAAACCAAAGGTGGAAAGAAACGCGTCGTTACCGCCAATGACACGTAACGAATTTTTCTCCTGCACCCGATATTCGTTGTCCAGGCGAAGCTCGACGCCAGCGCCCACGCGCAGGACCACGGCGGCCGTGAAGCGGTGTTGGGCAAAGTTCAACGCGTAGAAACTCGCATCAATTGTCGCCTGACCATAGTCGGCTGTTTTATCCAAGTAAGTATAGCCGAGGACAAAATCATAGCGCGGGGTGGTTCGCGTCGCGACGACTTCAGCGCCGAAGGTTCCGGTATCAACGGCGTTGGCCGTGCGTGCCGTGACTCCGTTGCGAAAGGTCCAGTCCACCAAATCGCGATCCCAACGATAGAACACCGCGGGTTCGATCGTCCAACCAGCCGATTTCAGCGTCGCACCCACTTCAAGATTGCGACTGGTTTCACGTCCCAAATTCGAATTGCCGCGAAAGAGCCCGGCAGACGGATTGGAATTTAATGCCGTATAAGTCGGCAACTGTGTGCTCTCGGAATATTGGGCGTAAAAACGCTGACCGGCAGGCCGGATCAACTCGACTGCGACGATGGGGGAAAGGGCCGATGCATCACGATTACTGTCATCGTAGGTCGCGCCGGCCTGGACGGTCACTTTACCCGTGGCAGTGGCAAATTCACGCTCAGGAACCACGGACAATTTCCGATAACTGCGCGTATTGAAATGACCATAGGTCAGCGAGGTTGACTGAAGGCTGTCGCGCATCACCTGCGCGTTGTAGACCACGGCAAACTCGCCGAAATCACTGCGGCCATCCAAGGCCACCGATGAGACTTGGGTCGTGTGCTGGTAAGGATTAAATTGCCCCGGCACCTCGCGGTTATATTCGTAGTCGTCAACATTTCGCCGATAGTAAGCACCCAATTGCCAAAAACTATCGGGTGCCAATTGAACGCGGTGATTAAACAGAAAAAGCTCCGTCTTGAGATCCTCAGTTTCATGAACGCCGAAGGGTGTATAAAGATTGGGCCACCCGAAGAATTTTTTCTGCACGCCGGCAAATAAATCAGTCTGGCTTTGCGCACTGGAAAGCTGAATGCGCCCGCTGGCGCGTTTAAAATCGTGGTCACCAAACGGTACGGAGCCATCGGATTCGGAGCGGGATAATTCAAAATCCACCGCCACGGTCTGACCGGCGGTGCTGCCCGGCAGGACGATTCCCTGATAAATACTCTGTCCGTTACTCGAGTAGTCCCCGACCGTGGCGGATACCCCACCCCGTTGTTCGATGCGGCGCCAACCATACGCAATCGTCCCAACCTCGGCATTGAATCCAGTAATGGCGTTGCTTGCTCCCATCAAAATGGTGGGCGCACTTAACATTTCAGGGGCAACGGGGATTTCGGAAAAATAATGGCCGGTTTGCGGATCAAACAATGACAATGCACCCAGCTTAAATCCCGTGTTCTCAAATATGCCCCCCCGGATAGAAACGTCAGCCTGCGCCTCAGCGAGATTTCGCGCCTGGACGTCCACGCGCGGTTCAAAACTCAGGCCTGAAATCGGCATCGTAAAACTTCCCACGGGAGTCTGATTAGCCACGCGTTCTGAAAGGACTTCCAATTTGGGCAGCTCGTAGGCCTTTTCTTCTGCCCAAACAACCGAGCCATGCAGGGAAAAGGCGCAAAATGCACCCCGGATTAGGCGGCGCTGGGTTGAGATACGTGAAATATAATTGATCAGTTTCATTCTGGTTAAATAAATTTTATTACTAGCTTAACAAGGCAGTCCAAAAAAAGCCGCTTTCGCAAGCGGCCGTTCAGGAATTATTCCTGTCCGTCGTTACCGATGGCTTCAACGGGACAGCCCTCAAGGGCTTCCATGCAAAGCTGCGCATCTTCGTCGGTCGTCGGCTGATTGAAGACGAAGGAATATCCGCCTTCTTCCTGACGTTTAAAAAACGCCGGGGCCGTTTCGCGACAAAGGTCGCAATCGATGCACTGCTGGTCGACGTAAAACTTACCGGCAGCATTGTCTTTCCATTTCTCTGCTTTGTTAGCCATTGGTTCAAACTGAAGGAGAATTTCCAGTCCTGTCAAGAAGTCGAATCGCGCCGCGTAAGCGGCAACAATATTCCGGGTACAGCCGGGCTTGTATTTATACCTTTGCTGAATAATTTCCAAATAATGTTATCGGAACGGTCCTACATGCGCAGCGACTACCCCAGGCGAAACACCTCCGCCGTGGTATGGTTGATCGCAGTTCTGTTCTCCGCCTTTGTGATGGAACTGGTGTTATTGTCCCCGTGGTTTGGAACCTCCGGGGCAATGTTAGTCAGCCAACTGGCTTTGACGGTCCGCAGCATCCAAAGCGGGCACGTCTGGACCCTCCTTAGCCATAGTATTTTGCACAGCACGGGGAATCCATTCCCGATCCTGTTCACCATCCTCGGACTCATTTTCATCGGCCGCGAAGTGGAGCCGTTACTGGGGTCCAAGAGATTTTTATCCGTCTTTGTGGCCTCACTTCTGACGGGAGCGCTCAGTTGGACCGCAGTGCATTGGACCCAAGGCGGCGTGCATCTTGGAGCCAGTGCTGGCGTACTTGGTCTTTTTACCGTATTGGCCTGCCTCTACCCGAACCAAGAAATCAACTTCATGGTTCTTTTTCTATTTCCGGTCACCCTCCGGCCGAAATACTTGGCCTATGCGTTAGTCACACTTAACGTCATTGGTCTTGTTTTCTTTGAAATGCCCGGAACTGCGGCACCCTTCGACTACGCACCCTCCGTCCATCTCGGCGGCATGTTTGCCGGATGGATCTATTTCCGCTATTTTCACGCCAACAACGGCTGGGATCGCGCCCCAACCATTGATCTGCCGGCGTGGCTCCCGCACCGGGAAAAACCAAAATTGAACGCCACTCCCTCCACCAAAAGCATGACCAAGACTCCCGGCAATTTGCGCGCCGAGGTTGACATCATTCTCGACAAAATAAACAGCCAAGGCTTTAGGTCGCTGACTGAGGACGAAAAGCGTCTGCTCGACGAAGCCAAGGACATGCTGAGCCGCCCTTGAACCCACTGATAATGTGGGCGCTTTGTTCGAATCTTCGCGGCGGCGCGAATTTCTCGCAACAAACCCCATTTTATGCCGACTAAACCTTATCCCTTTATCCTAAATTCGTGAAATTCCATTCATTCTCCTTCCCCAAGATATTAGCCCTTTCGCTCGCACTTCTGACCGCCGCGCTGGCCGCCCCGGATCGTGAATTCAAGACGACTCCAGTCATGCGCTTGGAAACCCGGGCGTTGATGCAGATGCTTGAAGTCTACCATTACAACAAAGACGCCGTCACGGCAGCGAACTATCCCCAGCTGATTTCTGATTTCCTCGCAGAACTGGATCCCCAACGTTTATTCTTCACTGCCGAGGACGAAAAAAACTTTCTCAAACAATACGGCGCCCGGATTGAAACCGATCTCGCCTACCTGGGAAACATCGACATCGCGTTCAACATTTACCGCGTCTACGAGCAGCGCGTGGAAACCCGCACCTCGTGGATTTTCCAACAGCTGAAACAGGACTTTGATTTTGCCCGCCAGGAGTCCTACGCGCCAGATCGCAGCAAGAGTCCGTTCCCCGCCAACACGGCCGAGGCGGATGACATTTGGCGCCGCCGGATTAAATATGAAATCCTGCAGGATATCCTGTCCAAGAAACCCGCCGACGATGCCAAGACCACGGTCCGCAAACGCTATGAACGGATGCTCAAAAACATGAGCGATATTGAATCCGCTGATGTCCAAGAAATGTACCTCACGAGCCTGACCCGGATGTACGATCCCCATTCCGACTATTTCTCCTCGGAAACCCTCCAGGATTTCAGTATTCAAATAAAGCTGTCGCTCATCGGTATCGGTGCAGTCCTGAGTATCGAAGAGGATGGCAATTGCGTGATCCGCGAAGTCGTCCCCGGTGGTCCAGCTTTCACCAGCGGTCAGATTCACGCCAATGACAAAATTCTGGCCGTCAAACAAAAGGACGGAGAAACGATCGAGGTCGTCGGCATGAAATTGCGCCGAATCGTTGATATGATCCGGGGAGAAAAAAACTCCGTCGTGACACTCACCATCCTCCCCCACGATGCCGTGGACGCCACTAAAACCAAGGAAGTCATGATTACCCGCGATCTCGTGAAGCTGAATTCTTCGCGTGCCTCCGCCTCAGTTTACGACGTGCCAGGCGAAAACAACCAAACGGTGCCCGTCGGTGTGATCGTGCTTAATTCCTTCTACGGTCCCTCCGAAGATTCCACGGAAGCGGAAGCCAAAAGCACGGCGACCAAAGACGTGGCTGAACTGATTGGAAAACTAAAGGAGCAAGGCATCAAGGGTCTGGTCATCGATCTGCGCCGCAACGGTGGTGGATTGCTGACTGAAGCAGTCGACCTCACCGGGCTTTTTGTCGCCAAGGGTCCAGTCGTTCAAGTGCGGGACTCACTCGGACAAATCACCGTGGACAGCGACAACAACAGCGCCGTCACCTATGATGGACCGCTCGCAATCCTGACCTCACGCTTCAGCGCCTCCGCCTCGGAAATTTTCGCCGGCGCCCTGCAAAATTACGGCCGCGCCGTGATCATCGGCGACAGTTCCACCCACGGCAAAGGCACCGTTCAGGCCGTGCTGGAAATGAAACGATTCATGCCCCGCCTAAGCCAGGACATCACGAACACTGGAGCCGCAAAACTCACGGTACAAAAATTCTACCTGCCGAATGGTTCCTCCACGCAAATGAAAGGGGTTATCCCCGATGTCACGCTGCCATCGATCGACGATTTTCTGCCGATCGGTGAAGCGAGCCTGCCGCACGCACTCGTCTGGGACGAAATTAAATCAACCTCGTTCAAGAGCCGGACCTTGGCCCCCACCTTCGTCAAACCACTGCTGCAATCCAGCCACGAACGGCAAAACTCCCTCGAAGAATTCGCCTATCTGAAGAAAAACATCGACTGGTTCAAGGAGCGCCAGGAACAGAAAACGATTTCGCTCAACCTTGAGCAACGTCAGGTACTCAAACAAACCGACGAAGAATTTAAGAAGAAAATGGATGCTGAACGCGACACACTGGCAAAAGCAAACTACGTCACACGCGTCGTCAAACTCGACTCCGTACTGCAAACCGAAGCCAGTGCGCCAAAGGTGGCAACCGCCACTCCCACGGTCGATGACCCTGACAGCGATGGTCCCGACGCTGACAGCCAAAGCAAACTTGATGTCCACCTGCGCGAGACCCTGCGCATCCTGAGCGATGCCCTGCGCCTGAATCCGAACCCGGAATATTGGGCGGACAGCAACGTGCCGGCCACCGTCGCCACCAAGTCACATAAAGGCTAACAAGAATCGGTCGCGGCCCGTCAAATCCTTCAGCGACTCCGTCCGTCCGTAACCGATTTTTGCCGCCAGACCGAGCAGTGCCCCGTGCTGGGCGACGCCCGTTTCGCACGCGAGCAAACCTCCCGCGATCAAACGCGGGTGGGCTTGCGTAATTATAATCTCCAGATCCGCCGCCCCATTAGTCCCGGCGGAAAGCGCCGACGTGGGTTCAAAATTTTTCACCTCGGGTGCGGTCGCATTGGTTTCCTCATCGGATAAATACGGAGGATTCGCGACGATCAGTTGGAATTTCTCTTCTCCCGCCAAGGCGGAAAACCAATCCGATTCCAGCAAGCGCACCCGTTCCACCATGCCGCACGCCGCCACATTTTCCCGGGCCAGGTCGAGCGCGGCGACACTCTGGTCGACGGCGGTGACCACCGCCTCCGGATAAGCCTTGGCCAAGGCCAAAGCGATCGCTCCGGTGCCCGTGCCGAGATCAAGAATCGTACTTGGTGCCACGGCCAGGCGTGGAGCAAGCAGCTCAAGCAAATACTCGGTCTCGGGCCGCGGAATCAGTGCCCGTGAATCGACTTTGAGTTTCAAGCCGCCGAACTCCATTTCTCCCACAATGTATTGAATCGGTTCACGATTTCCCCGCCGTTTCACCAAGGGTCGGATTTTCTCCAAATCCGCTTCGCTCAAGGGCCGCTCAAATTGCAAATAAAGCTGCATGCGCTTTAACCCGAGCGCGTGCCCGATGAGCAGCTCCGCATTCAGCCGCGCTGATTCGACCCCTCGTTTATCCAAAAACTCGGTCGTGCGTTTGATGATTTCGAGAACAGTCAGCATGATTAATCGTCGTCTCCGCCCCCACGTTGCCGGACGGGTAATGGCCCACCGGTGAGCTCGGCCAGTTTCTCTTCAAACGCCGCCCGCTGGAGCGCTTCAATGATCGAATCGATATTCCCTTCCAGCACTGCGGGCAGGCTATAAAGTGTCAGGCCGATCCGATGATCGGTCATCCGGTTTTGCGGAAAACTGTAGGTCCGGATTCGTTCGCTGCGCCCGCCAGTACCAATCTGATCGCGGCGTTGTGCGGCATACTTGGCGTTCTCCTCATCTTCCTTCAGCTTCAACAAACGGGAGCGCAAAACCGCCATCGCCCGGGCCTTGTTCTTGATCTGTGAGCGATCATCGGCGCAGTAAACCGTGAGACCACTCGGCTTGTGGACAATACGCACGGCGGAATCAGTCGTGTTCACACCCTGCCCGCCCGGACCGCTCGCGCGCATCACAGTGACCTCCAAATCATCCGAATTGATTTCAACGTCCACCTCTTCCGCTTCGGGCAGCACCGCCACCGTGACCGTGGAAGTGTGAACCCGGCCGTTTGACTCCGTCACCGGAATTCGCTGCACCCGATGCACCCCGCTCTCGTATTTCAATTGTTTGTAGACCTGTCCGCCCGTGATGAGAAAGATCACTTCCTTGATTCCTCCGCGATCCGATACGCTGGAGCTCATCGGTTGAATCTTCCAACCCCGCCCCTCGGCATAACGCACATACATGCGGTATAATTCAGCGGCAAAAAGCCCCGCTTCGTCACCGCCGGTCCCGGCGCGAATCTCAAACACCGTGTTGCGCGAATCCGACGGCTCCGGGGGAATCATCGCCCGCAGTACTTTTTCCTTCAACTGCTCGCGTCGACGTTCCAGCTCGGGCAATTCCTCCTGGGCGAGCGATTTCAATTCTGCATCGGCACTCGGATCCTTGAGCAACGCCGCGTGCTCCGCCAGCTCCATCCCGGCCCGTTCGTAAGCCTGGTAATCCTCCACCATTTGTCGCAACCCGAGTTGCTCACGGGAAATCTCCGTCGCTTTGCGCGCGTTGGCATAAAAAGACGGCTCCGCCATTTGGGAGGTGAGTTCGTCAAGACGACGCTGAAATGAGAAAATATCCGGAAGGGTGTCCATGCGAGAAATGAAGAGGAGAAATTGCGAATTGCGTCAGCCGTGAGCCACGGCTTGATGAATGACAAATCAACGGCGGAAAATCCGCCGTCTAGTAGAAAACATCCGCGATGGCCTCAACGCTCTTCACTCAAAACATCATCGCCTGCGTCTGGGATTTTGACAAGACTTTGATCCCGGATTACATGCAGGCGCCCCTTTTTCGACGCTACGGCGTGGATGAGCCCACCTTTTGGACCGAGACCAACGGTCTGGCGGAGAATTATCGCAAGCGAGGCTACCATATTTCGCCCGAGATCAGTTACCTCAACCATCTTCTGACTTATGTGATGGCCGGCAAAATGCCCGGGCTCAGTAATAAAATTTTGCGCGAGTGCGGGGCTGAGATTAAATTTTATCCGGGCTTGCCGGGATTCTTCGAATCTTCGCGCGCCTGGGTTAAGAACAAACCCGAGTATGCCAAACACGAGATCGTGCTCGAACACTACGTAGTCAGCACCGGCTTGGCTGAAATGATCCGAGGCAGCGCCTTGGCGCCGTATCTCGACGGTATTTGGGCCTGCGAGTTCATCGAAAATCCATTGCAACCGGGCTTCCTTCGACAAAAAGAACTGCTCATCGAAGCCGCGTCCGAAATTGCCCAGATCGGGGTAATGATCGACAACACCACAAAGACGCGGGCCATCTTTGAAATCAACAAAGGCACGAATCGGAACCCGGCGATCGACGTAAACGCCAAAGTCACCGAAGAGGATCGGCGCATCCCCCTCCAAAACATGATTTATATCGCAGACGGTCCAAGCGATGTCCCCAGTTTTTCCGTGGTCAAAAAGGGCGGCGGCAAAACGTATGCGGTCTACAATCCCGCCGTGCGCGCCGAGTTCGAACAAAACGACCGACTGCGCCACACAGGGCGGATCGATCACTATGGTCCGGCCGATTACACGGAAGCCAATGCGACCACCCATTGGCTCCACCTGCACATCGAAAAAATCTGCGACCGCATTGTCGCGGATCGCGAAGTGACCATGGCCTCACGCGTCAGTCGCCCGCCGCGGCATCTGAATGCGTCCCCGGAAGACGAGGCCGCGCGCAAGGCCGCAACGCAGCCGAAGCAGACCACCTTCTTGGAATAATGCTCCCGGCTTAACTCGCCGTGATCTCGAAATGCGGCGTGTCCTGCAAGACCCTGAAACGCAGCTCTTGGACGCTGCCACCAATCAGCAGCTGCTCGGCCTTGCTTTCCAAAGTAACGTTCTTCTGTTCCGTGAGATTGCGACGCCCTTCCTGAAATGTCTCTACCAAGTTGGTGACACGTTCAGCATAATTGTAACTGGCACTCGGTGAACGACCCGCCAGCACCGCTTCGACGCCAGAGTTCCACGCGAGCGCGATATTGAAGGCATTCGGTTCAACCCCGGCTTGCTCGAAAGAGCGTTTGATCCACTCATAATGCAATACCGCCACTTCGTCCGCCTCCGCGCGCTGGATGGCCAAACGAAAGGGTTTATCCGTGTGCATGCGCCAAGTGGCGGGCCGGAATTGATAGGGCCCCAATTCGCCAAAGCGACCGACCTTGGTCTGATTAGTCGGGTTCTCCACCCAATTGATCGCTCGCAGGGTTTCCCAACGATCAGCGGCTCCCGCGACAGTTGTAAAAGCGAGGATGGCGGTGATTATCAGCAGTAAACTGGTCGGTTGTTTTTTCATACTTTTTGATAACTAAGGGGGCACAAAGGCCAGTTATCTGACCCGGACAAGACGTATTTTGTGCCCGAATTTGAGCCCGCGCCGGGTTGTCCCGCCTTTTACCAAATCGTCGCCAACACTTGTAAAACCACCCCTTTTTACGCGCCTTTCTTGCCCAATTATTTTCGAGCTCTTTTTACACTTTTCGTGACAAATCCTCAATGAGCCGGGCAACGAGCGCAGTCCATCCCGTTTGATGGCTTGCCCCCAAACCCTGACCCGTTTCTCCATGGAAATACTCGTGGAAAAGAACGCCCTCGTCGCCGGACTGGCGCGAAGAAGATTCTGGCGCGTTGCCGTGGCACGCCCGTTGTCCGTTTGCCGCCGGCAAAAATAAATTAACCAACCGCTGCGCCAATTCCCGCGCCGCAACCAGCAGCGTAACCTTCCGCCCACTGCCCGTCGGAAATTCAATCGTGAAACTATCCCCATAGAAATGGTGATACCGTTCCAACGCCTCGATCAGCAAAAAATTGGTCGGAAACCAAATCGGTCCCCGCCAGTTGGAATTCCCGCCAAACAAACCCGAGTCCGATTCTCCCGGCACATAGTTCACGCGGTACTCCTGCCCTCCCGCCTGCAGGACAAATGGATTCTCCTCATAGATGCGCGACAACGAACGCACCCCGTACGGGGACAAAAACTCCCGTTCATCGAAGACGTAACTCAGCACACGCTCCAAACGCTTCCGCGATGGGATCGCGAGCAACCGCCGTCCCGTCGCCGACTTTCCTTCGGCCATGTAGGAAATTTGCGCTGCCAGATCTTTTCGGTTTTCCAAAAACCACCGCGTCCGCTTGGCGAAGCCGGGCAAACAATCGAGTCGCGCCTCCTCAATAAATTCCACCGCGAACAACGGAATAATCCCCACCATCGAACGCAGCCGCAGTGGAAATACTTTTCCGTCGAGCAACAGTTGATCGTAATAAAAACCATCGCCCTCGTGCCAGAGCCCTGTGCCGCCCAAATTATTCATCGCATCCGCGATCGCGACAAAGTGTTCGAAGAATTTCGACGCGATATCTTCGTACGCCGGGTCCCCTTCCGCCAACTCCAGCGCCATCGCGAGCATCGTGCTGCAATAAAACGCCATCCACGCCGTGCCGTCCGCCTGCTCAAGTTGTCCGCCCGTCGGCAACGGCTTCGAGCGATCAAACACCCCGATGTTATCGAGGCCCAGAAATCCCCCGGAAAACAAATGCCGCCCACTCGGGTCCTTGCGATTTACCCACCACGTAAAATTCACCACCAGCTTTTGAAAAACCCGGGCCAGGAAAACGCGATCCCGGCTCCCGCGCGCCCCGGTCATCTTATAAACCCGCCAGCACGCCCACGCGTGCACCGGCGGATTCACATCGGAGAAATTCCATTCGTAAGCCGGAATCTGACCGTTGGGATGCATGTACCACTCCCGCAAGAAAAGATTCAGCTGCGCCTTGGCGAAATGCGGATCGATCCGGGCAAACGGAATCATGTGAAAGGCCACATCCCACGCCGCAAACCACGGATACTCCCATTTGTCGGGCATCGAAACGATATCCCGCGTGAACAAGTGCGGCCAATCGCTGTTGCGCCCCTGCAGTCGTGCCGCCGGCGGCGCCGGCTGGTCGGGATCACCTTCCAACCAATCCTTCACAATGAAGTGATAAAATTGCTTCGACCACAACAGCCCCGCAAACGCTTGCCGCGCCACGTTGCGTTCCTCATCGCCGACCCCCGCCGGCAGAACCGTGGAATAAAATTCGTCTGATTCTTTGCGGCGCGCCGCCATTACTTTGGTGAAACTTTCCCCGAAAATTTTTCCCGGTTCTTCCGCTTGGGAAAATAGTCGCAAGCGCAACTGCGTTCGCTCGCCTGGAGCCAAATCGAGCACCTGCCGGGCCGCCACTTTCGTCCCCTTTTGCGCGGAGTTAACCGCCTCCGTCTTCCCTTGGATCACATAATCGTGAAACGCATCCTTCACGCAACGACTCGTATTTTCGCCGTTAAACAGCCGCTTCAGGTTACTCTCGTTATCCGTAAATAGAAAATGGGCTAGCTCTCCATTCACCGATTCAATCTCCCAGAAGAACTTCCCCAGACTCGCATGATCCGCCTGCACCCGGCCGGCTCCGACTTGCTGCATCCGTGGCTTCACTTCGCACCCCTCGTGCTTGCAGCCCCACGACCACGTATTCCGAAACCAGAGCGTCGGCAACAGCTGCAACGTCGCGCGCTCGGGCCCGCGATTGGTCACCGAAATCTCAATCAACATGTCATCCTGACCCGCTTTGGCATACTCAATCTCAATTTCAAAAAAGCGCCCCTCGCCAAAAACGCCGGTATCGACCAACTCGTACTCGGGCTCATTACGACTGCGCTTCCGATTCTCTTCGCGCAATTTTTCATAGGGAAATTCCACCTGGGGGTAATGATACACCGCGCGCATGTGACTGTGCGTTGGCGTACTCGCCGTGTAGAAATAAGCCTCCTTCACATCCTCGCCATGATTTCCTTCGGGACCGGTCAGACCAAACAACCGCTCCTTGAGAATCGGATCGCGCCCGTTCCAGAGAGCCAACGCGAAACACAACCGGCACTCGCGATCCGTGATGCCCAGCAAACCGTCCTCTCCCCACCGGTAGGCGCGGCTGCGTGACTGCTCGAAATTAAAATACGCCCATGCATCGCCGTCCGCTGAATAATCCTCCCGCACCGTGCCCCACTGGCGCTCGGCCAAATAGGGCCCCCAACGCTTCCAGTTTTTCACCCGCTGATCATCTTCAGCAAGACGGCGGTGTTCGGCGGTGGAGAAACCTTTAGTTGTCACAGGCCTAAGGTACACGAGCGAGCGCCGTTGGCACGGGAAAAGAAACGGCCCAAAAACGCCGCCTCAAATCAATTTCTCCAACGCCGCCCGGCCCGCACCGCTCACCACCACATAAAGGTGCGCAGCGTCTGCCCATGACATGCCACTCAGCTCACCTTGCTGCACAAATACCGGAGCCGCAGCGGCCGCCAGCGCCGGAAAATCAGCCCGTTGCGCAATGTAACAGTGATACCAAATACCATTGCGATTGAAGCAAACCTCCAGCACATCGCGCCCCTTAAATGACAGGGTACGGCAACCGGTTTTGCGCAAACCATCGAAATCCACCGGCGGTAATTCACCGACATGGGAGGACGGCTGACTGAGAGCGGCTTGGAGAACGCCTGCGGTTTCACCGTGCCCGCCATGATGATTCCAAGTATGCTTGGTATCCAGCAGCGCAAGCTCCGTCAGGGTCTCAACCGCGAGTGAAGACCGGGGCCATAAAGCCGCCGTCACTGAAAATATCACCGCCACACTTGCCGCGACAGCGAGCCACACCGGCTTCTGCCACCAAAGCCGCTGCGGAACCTCCGCGGCCGTAACCCGCACTCCCGCCAAAATCGCCTCACGTAAACCCGCCGGCGCCGACACGCCATTAAGTTTCGCGGCCACGCTGCTGTCAAAAGCCTGCTCCCGGGCAAACCACTCGCGCAAAGCGGGATCATTACGGGCGTACTCCAACGCTTGACAAAAAGTCGCGTCGCCAGCGTCCGCCCCGTTGGGCCGATAGCCTTGCAGAATAAACTTTGCTTGCTGGGAGTTCATGATTTTTCCCGGGCTGAGGGTGATTTAAATGGGACCACCTTGCCGCGCTCTCCCGCTTCCTTGCGGGCCAGCGCCTCACGCAATTGGGTTTTCCCTCGCGAGAGGCGAGACATCACCGTGCCGATCGGCACTTCGAGCATCTCGGCGATTTCCTTGTACGATAAATCCTGCATGTAGAAAAGAGTCAGTGGCGCGCGATACACTTCATCGACTTCCTGCAGCGCTTCCACGACGAGTCCGGAATCCATGCCGGTCACAATATCCACCTCAGGTGCCGGCGGGTCCGCTTCAACCGGTCCAAGATCCTCCAGCGAACTCACCCGATCCGCCCGGCGTCGACCGCGCAAAAATTCCCGGTAAAGCGTCGTGAACAACCAGGACTTGGCCTTGCCGGCATCCCGCAATGCGTGTCCCTGTTTCGCCCAAATAAAAAATGTCTGCTGGGTCAGGTCACCCGCGTCCGACGAGCTTTTCGTCAGACTCAGGGCAAAGCGGAAGAGCGGCGTATAATGCGCATCCACTAATTGAGTAAAAACATCACCGGACATGGCCAATAAGAGTCACGCCGGCCCGCGTTTATTCCAAGATAATTGCGCCATCACCGAACAGCCTTCCCACCCTTCCTCACTCGCCCCACTTTCGGACTCCCCGCGATCAGGCGCGGCGGACAGGACGCACCGTCAAACCAAGTACCATCGACGTAAGTTTTCAATGGGACGGTGGGCACGCCAAATTTGTAGTGCTGCAACTGACTCGCCACAATTCCGACTGCGGCCGCACCCACCATGTCGTGATTTTGCCGCACGCCGGCCATCACTCCGTCGGGCTGATCCAAAAAAAGATTCGCGAATGCCATGTCCTGCGGAATGCGCAGGCCCATTTCTTTGAACAAAGGCAGGACATAGGCGGCCTTCGCAATGACCACTTCGGGCCGATAGCGCTCCAGCCATTTTCGAAACGGCCCAAGATCAGCCACGACCGACGCGTCGGTTTCATGAAACCAGCGTTCGACGGGAAACATCTCCGGAAAGACGTGCGCGGGCAAACGTTCGCGCCGCGGCAGATCTTCCTGGGCCGTCAGATATCCGGCCGTCCAATTATTATCCACCGCGTGATTCCAACCGCGATGGACCACGAACCCTAGCCGCCGGTAACCCAGGGCGCCGATCTGGCGCATCGCCAGACGGATAATATTGCACTGGTTGTTGGTGACATTGTGCAAGCGCGGTTCGTGGGGAAAATAATCAATTTTCACCGCACTCAAATGTTTCCAGTCCAATTGCAATTTGTCCCCGAGCTCGCGGCTGTGCGAGGCGATGATCACCCCGTTGATGCCGCGGGCGGCCAAAATCTCGCCCAACCGTTTTTGCGTAAACCCCGGTTCGTGCAGCCAGAAATGTTCGAGTCGAAATCCGAGCTCCTTCGCCTTCGCCTCCGCGCCGGAATAAAATCCGGAATGGGCGGCGACTTTTTTCCAGCCCCACCGCGTATGCCAATTCGTAACATACGCCAGAGTTGGAATATCCGCCGTGGTGATTTGCCGGGTCCGATAAGCCACCAGCGCCCGCAGAAAGGGGTCTGATCGATAGTGCATGGAGCGGGCCAATGCCTGCAACCGATGCCGCGTCCGCAGGGCAATACTGGGATGATTCCGCAAGGCCTGAGAAACCGTCGTGACATGCACGCCCGCTTTCCGCGCAACATCTGAGAGGGTGACCCGAAGTTCGCTCATAATCGAATGCGAGCGAGTGAGACCACGCTTCCGACTTTTCCACAAGCCGCGATTTTCTCCGCTCGGCCACCGCGGAACGAAAGCATTGCGCCGAAAGAGTGTAAAATTACTAACGTTAGACTCACGCGCGTTTTGATTTTTCGGCGCTCGCTCTGTTGTTTGCGATCAGTCCGGTTTCACCCGGACTTCACCCCGTTCAAGGCCTCCCCCACCAAAAAGCCAACCGTCCCCGCGGAAGACGCAGGAGCGTTCATGCTTGTTTCCCAGCATCCCTGACCATGAATAAACACGTAAGAAAAAACCTCACCGCACTTGCCATCCTGGCGGGCGCGTGGCCGCTCGCGGCCCAAACCGTTACTCCGGCACGCTCCGCTCCGGAGCCTGAGCCTGAAACCGTTGTCCTGAGCCCGTTCGAAGTAAGCAGCACGCGCGACCGCGGCTACCAAGCGACCGATTCTCTCGCGGGCACCCGTATCCGCACCGATCTGAAGGATGTTGCTTCTGCCATCACGGTCATCACGAAGGAATTCATGCAGGACGTCGGTGCCACCGATAACGCCACCTTGCTCCAGTACACGCCAAACGCTGAAGTGGCCGGCACGCGCGGCACCTACGCCGGCTTGGGCAACGCCACCAGTGTGGATGAAACGGCCTCGCTGCGTAGCCCGGGTGGAGCCCAGCGCGTTCGCGGTCTGGCATCCGCCGACAACACCCGCGATTACTTTGTCACCGACATTCCGTGGGACGGCTACATCGTGGATCGCGTCGACATTCAGCGCGGACCAAACTCAATCCTGTTTGGGTTGGGCAGTCCCGCCGGTATCGTCAACGCCACGCTTCACAACGCCGAGTTCCGCAACAAGGGTGAAGTCGCTTTCCGCACCGGCTCCTATGGCAGCACCCGCACCTCGATCGATCTCAATCAGCAGCTCATCGAAAACGTTCTCGCGATCAGGGTGGACGGCTTGTTAAACAAAGAAAAATTCGAGCAGAAACAGGCATATTCTGACGACAAGCGTTTCTACGGCACGCTGCGCTTTGACCCTCAGCTCTTCAAAGACCACAGCTGGCGCACGAGCATCAAGGCGAAGTATGAGAACGGTGATATTAAGGCGAACCGTCCCCGCATCACTCCACCCAAGGACAGCATCACCCCATGGTTTCGGCCTGTTGACACCACCAGCTTGAACGGCGGCATGGGCAAGCTTGTCATCAATAATGGCTATGAGGTCGGCGCAGCCCCGGGCACCACGAGTAATTGGCTCGCGGGCGACTCCATCGCCAACCAGCAGCAACCGATTTGGTTTACGGACGGCACCACCGGTCAGCTCCAGCAGATCTACGGCGGCTACGTTAATACCGGTGCGCTCAATGCCGCTGGCGTCAAACAAGGCACAGGCGTCAATCTTATCGGCCAGAGCTACGCGAGCATGTTCTTTGGCGTGGGCAACCTGAGTTCCTATGCCACCAACCAGAAACTGCCCAGCTATCAATACGGCCAATACCGCGATGCGTCCCTGCAGGATGCTTCGATCTTCAACTTCTACAAAAACCTCATCGACGGCCCGAACAAATCGGAATTTGAAAAATGGGATGCCTATAACATCGATATCACTCAGACGGCGTTCGATGATCGTCTCGGCATCCAACTGAGTGCCGACACCCAGAAGTACAAGAACGGTGGCCAGGCTCTGCTGGGCAATCCGACCCTCAATATCGACATCTTGAGATATAACCAGGATCTGAGCGCCAACGCCAACTTTGGCCGCCCTTACCTCGCCGGCGGTCCCGGCAGTGGCAATTCTTATGAGAGCGACCGCAAATATCTGCGCGGTTCGCTATTCGGCGAAATTCGGGCCACGGACTTCCTGCAAAAGGATAGTTTCCTCGCGAAGTTAATCGGCAAGCAGCGCTTCAACGGAGTCTATAGCAACGAAAAATATAACACCGAAAACCGGAGATGGCAGATGTATGCCAACGACGCGGCATGGTCCAAGTACAAGTTGCAGGGAGCCACAGACGGCCTGATCAATTTGGCTCCCGTGGCAGTCATCTACCTCGGTTCGTCGGTAGCCAACGCGACCTCGGCGTCCGGTCTGAATATTCCCGGTATCACGGCTCCGATTAAAATCTCAAGCGGCAATCTCTATGCGCATGATTCCACCTGGCTCAATTTGCCGGGGGTAAATTTCACCGACCCGTGGAATGTACCGACTGCCCTGCAGCCCAGATTCAACGGCAACCCGGAGATCAACCCCGCGACCGGTCTCGCTTATCCCCAGCTTACTCAGGTCTCGAATCCCGCCAACTACATCGGCTGGAATAACAACTTTGTCATGAATCCATTGAGCTACAACAATGGGCAGGACCCGAACCTACTCACGGCTGCGGCCAAGACCACGCGTGAGACCACGTCGTGGGCCGGTACGTGGCAGGGCTACATGTGGAACGAAGCCATTGTCCCCACCCTCGGCTGGCGCTATGACGAGGTTAAAGGCAAGGGCGTGACCGCCCCCTCGGTAAGCGCCAACCGCGGCGCACTGAATCTGGATCCCACTGTCTATAAGTTGCCCGATGTCTATCCGGCCAACCAGATCTTCAAGGATCACTCCACTGCGGGCGGCGTAGTCGTACATCTGAACAAGCTTCTTTCCGGCAAGGATCCGCTCCCCATCAACATCAGCTTGTCGTACAATAAATCGAACAACTTCCAAGTCACCGACACCCGCCGCGACATCTACGGTCGTCCGATTGATAATCCGACCGGCAACACGAAAGACTACGGCGTCACGCTCTCCACGAAGGACGGCAAGTACTCTTTCCGTGCGACGAAATACGAAACCAACCTCGTCGGGGCCAACACCCAGCTCGATCCTACGGGCCTCTACAACGTCGTCAGAACCGCCCTGAATTGGCGTAATATCAAAACCTACTACATGTCGGGTTATGCGTGGTCCACGGCGGGACAAGCTCAGAACGCAAACTTCACCGGGACTCGGTATCAATGGGACCCAGTTTGGGTCGATTCCGCCGGAAGGTCGGTCCAGTCCGGGAATGTCGCCACCGGTCCCGCAGGCTCCACTCTGGAAACGCAGGCACAGGCCGATGCTCACCGCGATGCTTCGATCAGCGCAATTAACGACATGCAAAAATGGCTCAGTGGAAAAGGCTTCTTCACTGCGTGGAACTATGGCGTGGGACCGACGACGACGTCGAAAATCACCACTCGCGGAGCTTATGCAGCCGACCCCGCGGGCAACCAGCCTGATCAGACGAGTGTGTATGACTACCGCACGGCCCCGTTGCTGCAGGGCTTCGCGGTGACCGCCGATACCTCATCCAAAGGTTATGAATTCGAGCTCACGGCCAATCCGACGCCAAACTGGCGCCTTTCATTCAACGCCTCGGAGACCGAGGCCATCCGGACTAACGTCGGTGGTGCCGTGCTTGATGAATACGTGAACTACATGGACACGTTGATGGCCGGTCCCGCCGGTGATATGCGCATGTTCAACTCCGACTATTCTGCCGGTAACGAATTGCGCGCCCAAGCTTGGTCCGGTTGGCGCGGCTCCTACACCCTGATGAAACTTCAGGCTGGTGCCGCCTCCTCCGAGCTTCGCAAGTGGCGCTACAACGTCATTACGAACTACACGTTCAGCCACGGGAAATTAAAGGGCTTCGGCGTCGGTGCCGGCTACCGCTGGCAGGACAGTGTCGTCATTGGCTACCCAGTAATCCCCGGCACGAACGGTCAGGCCGGTTTCGATCTGAGCAAGCCCTACTACGGTCCGTCCGAAGGCGCGCTCGACCTCTGGGCCAGCTACGAGCGCAAGGTCACCAATAAAGTGAATTGGCGGATCCAGGCCAATGTGCGCAATGTCGGCCAAAAAGACGGCCTCATTCCGATCTCGGTCCAGCCTGACGGAAAGACTTGGGCTTCGGTCCGCGTCAGTCCGACCCAGGAATGGTTCGTCACGAATACGTTCTCGTTCTAATTTGGGTTAATTAGGGTCTCAACGCCGGTTCTCCTTTATTGAAAGGAGGGCCGGCTTTTTTTTCGAGTCATGGGCAAAACACCGCCCTCGTTCCTCGCCACCCTGACCACCGCCACTATCGCCGGCCGGCAGATCGAGCCCGTGGCCGCCCGCTTTTCTTCCGCCACGTCCTAGCTTCCTCGCACCTCCTGAAAGCAACCGCGCTCCGTAGTCGCCAGCGCACTGCTTCCGTCTCAATCTTACACCATCGAGCCTACCGCCTCCCATGCCCACCCTCATTCCCCGTCGCCTCCACCTTCACGTCGCCACTGCTCTCTGCGGATTCGCTCTCCTCGGCACCACTCAAATCGGCCTCGCGGCCGGCCTTGCCGAACCGCGCGCCGACGTCAACTCGCAGTTGGGCCACCAGCAACTCGTGCAAAAAGCCCACGCGGGCCGGATCGATCTCTATTTTCTCGGCGACTCCATCACGCGGCGATGGGGTGCGACGGACTATCCTGAATTCCTCGCTCACTGGAATAAAAACTTTCACGGCTGGCATGCCGGCGATTTCGGCTGGGGCGGAGATAGCACGCAGAACATTCTTTGGCGCATCACCAACGGTGAAATCGACGGGGTGAACCCCAAGGTCATCGTCCTGCTCGCGGGGACGAATAATATCGGGAAAGACCCCAAGCCTGATACCGCCGCACAGACAGCCATTGGCGTCGCTGCCATCCTCGAGACCTGCAAGGCCAAGGCACCCGCGGCCACGATTATCCTGATGGCGATCTTCCCTCGCAACGACGGCGAGCACGCTAATGCCGCCATTGCCGAGACCAACGCCTTGATCGCCAAACTGGCCGACGGCAAAACGGTCCGGTTCCTCAACATCAACGACCAGCTAGCCGACGCCCAAGGCAAACTCTTTGAAGGCATGACAGTGGACAAGCTACACCCGGCCCTGAAGGGCTACAAAGTCTGGGCCAAAAACCTGAATCCCATCCTCTCTGAGCTGCTCGGCCCACGCGCCGAAGTCGACCTCGCCCCACCCCCGACCGGCGACCCGAGTGCCAAGAAAAGCAAATAACCCATCACGCTCTCCTTTGCGATAAATGCCCCGGCACAGCCTGTTTTTTTCGCACCGCGCATTTTCCAATCGTGAGCCTGCGCCACCCTTAATTCGCTCCGCCCATCCCACGAAATACTATAATTAGACCATCGTTGCCTTTGAGTCGCTCGTCTTGACCGATTTCATACCTCACACAGCGGACAAGCCCCACCCTGCACTTGTACGTCAGCCTGATCTCCAGCCCGCCTACTACCCCCTATCAACCCGCTGCCTGTCCATAAAAAACACGCGCGTTCCCAAAGAACCCATTAGGAAAATTCCGTGGAACGCCCTAACCTCGCCAAAGAGGGTTGCCTACCCGAGCCAATGACAAATTTCATCAGAATCGCAGGAGCATTCTTCATGGGTGCGATCCTGCCGTCACTGCTCGCGCAAACCCCCGATCGGAAAACACTCCCCGAAGAAACGTCCGTCCTGCTCAGCCCGTCGCCTCGTGAACGAATTTCTTTCAATGACCACTGGCGCTTTCAGAAAAACGATCCCACGGGCAATACCGTCCCTCTGCTCTATGATGTGCGGCCGGAAGTGAAGGATGTCCGAGATGACAAAGCGGCGGACTCCCGACCCGAGGAAGCCGCCACGCAACACGCGATGAACCAGTCCGTGCTCAAACCCTGGATTCTCCCGACCGGCAATGCCTTCATCAAAGATCCGGCCCGCCGCTACGTGCGTCCGGCGGGTAATCCCGGCGGCGACGTTTCTTATGCACGGAAGGATTACGATGACCGCCATTGGCGGCAGGTCGACCTCCCGCACGACTGGGCAATCGGGGGCCCATTCCTCGTCGAGGGCGATTTTGGCGGCATGGGCCGACTGCCGAGCTGGGGCATCGGTTGGTATCGAAAGAAGCTGAACGTTCCGGCAGACGACACCGGCAAATCCATCTTCCTGGAGATCGACGGCGCGATGTCCTACGCGACCGTGTGGCTGAACGGCTACCTCGTCGGTGGCTGGCCTTACGGTTATTCTTCCTGGCAAGTCGACCTGACCCCTTATTTGCTTTTCGGGGGTGAAAACCAGTTGGCAATCCGCCTGGATAATCCGGCGAGCTCCTCACGTTGGTATCCCGGCGGCGGCATCTACCGCAATGTCTGGCTGACAAAAACGTCGCCCATCCACGTGGCCCAGTGGGGCACCACGCTCACAACGCGCGACGTTTCTGTCTCCTCCGCTACGATCGATCTGGCGGTCACGATCGCCAACGACGCGAAGACCGACACGACCGCCCAAATCACCACCGCCATCTATGTTTTAGATTCAGCGGGCCGCCC
Source organism: Verrucomicrobiota bacterium (assembly GCA_025362555.1). Taxonomy (GTDB): domain Bacteria; phylum Verrucomicrobiota; class Verrucomicrobiia; order Opitutales; family Opitutaceae; genus Lacunisphaera. The sequence continues at coordinate 345 of JANYFP010000353.1, read as the reverse complement.
CGCCGGCAACGCCGTGGCCGCCATCAAACCAATTGAATTATCCGTCGCTGCGGGGACTCACGCTGTGGCCACGGGCTCGGTGCTCCTCGCCCAACCGCAGCTCTGGGGGCCGCCGCCTCACCAACAACCGCATCGCTATGTGGCCGTGACCACCGTCTCGCAGCAAGGACTTCCCCTTGATCGCTACGAGACGCGTTTCGGTATTCGCGAAGTGAAGTTCGATCCGGCGCGTGGGCTTTTCGTCAATGGCGAACACGTCCCCATTCAAGGCGTTAACAATCACCACGACCTCGGCGCGTTGGGCGCGGCGTTCAACGTCCGCGCCGCGCAGCGCCAATTGGAAAT
>JANYFP010000309.1 GCA_025362555.1 Verrucomicrobiota bacterium | reverse complement strand
ATCGCGGAGGGCGATCTCGCCGGCGCTGTGTCACGTCTCACTGTCAACGGCCTGGCGGTTACCATTGTGGAATTGACGGGTGGCGCGGCCGATAAACCACAAGGGCTGCTCGGTGCCATTGTGCCGAGCAACGGGGCCAATTGGTTTTTCAAACTCACCGGCCCGGCCGCCCTAGTCGCCAAAGAAAAGCCTGCCTTCAATGCGCTCCTTCAAACCCTGCAAGCCCCTTGACCGCCATGGCTACGCTTCTTCGTGACGCCCGTGATCTGATCGTTTCGCTTAAGCTGACGGTCGTGCTGATCATGTTTTCGATCATCCTTATTCTGGTCGCGACCCTCGATCAGGTGAACCTCGGCATCTGGGTCGTGCAGGAAAAATATTTTCGCACGTTCATCGTTTACTACCAGACCGGCACTCTCTCGCTCGCCGTCTTTCCGGGCGGTTACACGATCGGCGGTCTGATGATGCTCAATCTGCTCGCGGGGCATTTCTTCCGGTTTAAGTTAACGTGGCGGAAACTCGGCATCTGGTTGACCCACGCCGGCCTCATTATCCTCCTCGTGGGCGAATTGCTCACCGGACTCTGGCAGGACGAATATCAATTGCGACTCGATCAAGGTCAGACGAAAAACTTCTCGGAGAGTTACCGCAATGTTGAGCTCGCGATCACCGATACCACCGACCCGAAATTTGATGACGTGGTCGCGATCCCCGAGCGCCCGCTCGTGCGGAAGGAAACGATTCAACATCCGAAGCTGCCGTTCCGCGTCAGAGTTAAGACCTATTTCCCGAACTCCACGCTGCAGACGCGCTCAACGCCACCTGTTGGCGCGGATTCTACCGCAGTGGCCACGCAGGGTGTTGGTCCGCAGGTCGTCGCCACGCTTCAGCCGATTACTTCCAAGCAGGACGAGCGCAATATCCCCTGCGCGTATGTCGAACTCACCGGCCCGGAGGGGGCACTCGGTACGTGGCTGGTGTCGCCATACCTCGACGAGCCACAGCGTTTCGACTTCGGCGGTCGCTCTTGGAAAATCGCCCTGCGCTTTGCGCGGCATTACCAACCTTATTCTCTCACGCTGCTAAAATTCAGCCATGATCGCTACGCCGGCACGGAGATCCCAAAGAATTTCTCCAGCCGGATTCGTCTGACCACGCCCGACGGTCGCGATGATCGCGAAGTGCTGATCTATATGAACAACCCGCTGCGCTACTCCGGGCTCACATTCTATCAGGCCGGGTTTCAAAACAATGACCTCACCACGATTCTTCAAGTGGTGCGTAACCCGAGCTGGCTGTTTCCTTACATTGCTTGCGGCGTAATGACGCTCGGCCTCCTGGTCCAATTCGGAATTCATCTCGTCGGTTTCATCAGCAAACGCCGTCAAGTCGTGAGGGTCGAATCGCCCGCAGAACAACGTGGGTCTTCCCTCGGGCCGAACCGGGAAATCACGCCGAGCACAGCGGGTCGAACCACTTCAGCTTGGTCCGCTGGAAAGGCATTTCCGCTGCTTGTGCTGCTCCTCACCGTCGCTGCGGTGGTCGTTTCGCTGTTCCCTCCGCACCCCCGCGGCGAATACGACTTCAACGCTTTCGGGCGGCTGCCAACTTTGGTCAACGGCCGCATCAAACCGCTCGACACCGTGGCACGCACCACGCTCCTCGTGTTGCAAGGCCGCCAGCGAGTCACCGCGCCCGACGGTACTCCTGTGAGTCCGAGTGAATGGTTGCTCGACGTGCTGTACCGCCCTGATTTGGCGAATTCCTTCCAGACCTTTGAGATCGTACACCCTGATGTGCTGGCGCTCTGCAATCTGACGCCCGACGATGGCGCGGGTAAGAAACGTTTCAGCTTCGCTCAACTCATCAAGGGCATTCCTGAAATCGACCGTCAGGCGAAACTCGCTGACTCGGTGGAGTCCGCGTTGCGCACTTCATTTCAGCGCGCAGTGGTGCAGTTGCGGGACGCGATCGTCCTCTACGAAAGTTTGGGCGACAGCCTGATCGCTCCCGGCGTGGACGATTACCTCGGCCAATTGGCGCACTTCAACGAAACGGTTCCCGCCGGGCTCGCCGCGACCAAAGCGATGCGCGCCGGTCAACCGCACAACGCGACGGCGGCCAAGAGCTTGCTCGAATTGAGCAACACGTTCCGGACGCTGGAGTCGTTGGGCTATCTGCGGCTGATTCCGCCCGAGACCGGAAAAGCGGATGCGACGGGTTGGATGAATGCGGGCGCGGCGCTCAACGCCAGTGTCGTTCGCGGCCGACTCGATTCCGCGATGGCTACTTATGTTGGGCTCGGGAATGCGTGGCGTAACGAACAGCCGGCGAGCTTCAACGCGCTGCTGCGCGATTACCGCGCGAGTTTGGAGCCGGAGATTCCCGCCTTCCTGAAAAAGTGTGAGGTCGAGTCGCGCTTCAATGCGGCCCAACCTTTCTACACGAGCATGATTCTGTATGTGGTGGCTTTTCTGCTCGCGGTCTTCTCGTGGCTTAAATGGCCCGACGCCCTTGGGCGCGCCGCGCTCTGGATTATCGTCGTGGCGTGGATTCTGGCGACGCTGGGCATTGGCACCCGCATGTGGCTGGAAGGCCGGCCACCGGTGACAAATCTCTATTCCTCCGCGCTCTTCATCGGGTGGGGTGCCGCGGCCCTTTGTCTTGTGCTCGAAGTAATATATCGCAACGCGATCGGCAGTGTCGCTGCAGGCTTGATCGGATTCGGCACCTTGCTCATCGCGCACCATTTGGCGCTCGGCGGCGATACCCTGGAAATGATGCGCGCCGTACTCGATTCGAACTTCTGGCTGGCAACGCATGTGGTGGTGGTGACGGTTGGTTATGCCGCCACTTATCTGGCCGGTTTCCTCGCCCTCATCTACGTGGTGCGCGGATTTCTGACGCGTTCGCTGGACAAGCCTACGGCTGACGCGCTGACGCGCATGGTTTACGGCATTGTGTGTTTTGCGACGCTCTTCAGTTTCGTCGGCACGGTGCTCGGTGGCATTTGGGCCGATCAATCGTGGGGTCGTTTTTGGGGCTGGGACCCGAAGGAAAACGGCGCGCTCATCATCGTGCTCTGGAACGTCCTCATTCTGCACGCTCGCTGGGGCG
>JANYFP010000303.1 GCA_025362555.1 Verrucomicrobiota bacterium | reverse complement strand
CTGCGGTTGTGGTCGCGATCAACAAGACGAGGAGCATGCCATCGGTCAGGCTCCACCAGCCGAGTTGAAAACAGGCAAATCCCAACGCAAGCAACACGGGGCCGAGGGTGAGGGCGACCCCCTCGCGTTGGTCGACGGCAGTCGCGCGACGGACCAGCAACCAAATCGCAGGGCCCAGAAGCAGAACAGGCAGAAAAGCTGCGACGGCCATCGCGGTGATCCCATCCCGTACAAGCCAGGCCCATAGATTCGGCGCCGTGGCACTGTTGGGTAGATTTGTCAGGCGCGCGGCGAAAGCATCGTCGGTCGTGAATTGGCCACTGCCGTTTAATTTCATGGTCACGGGCACGGTCGCCACTGCCAGAACCGCGACCACGACGCTGATCATTTCGCGAATGGTCCAGGAAGTTTTTTTCTTTTGTCGCCAAGCTGATACACGCTCCAACAATTCGCCCACCCCGAGCCAGGCGAGACCAAGCAGTGGATGAACGGTGTCGAGTCGCAGTGCTTCCAGGTGCGAGGGGAAATATTCGGCGAAATACGCGATGAGGATAGTAGTGGCGCCACCGAGTGACCAGATCCGCCACGGGGCGAGCGCCGTGTCGGTCAGGTCACGTCGTTTGAGCCAGGTCACGAAAAGCCCACCGAGTGCGATGCCGATAAGTAGGGAGAGTTCGCGTGGCACGTTGACCCACAGTCCGATTCCTCCGACGACACCCGCGAGGAAGAACCACCTTCTGGTTCGTTTCGCGCCGACTGGTTTGTCGATGCCCGATCGCGTTTGGCGGACCGGGCTGATGCCGGCCAGCAAAAGCAGTACGCTCCAAAAACCACCGAGTTGGGCCAAGCCGTTATCGTTGGGTTGGCCGGGTAGAAATTGGCCCGCAAGCGGAAAGGCACTCGCTAATCCGACTGCCAGTAAGGTCGCCGGAAAATTTCCAAATTGGCGGGCGGTGAAAATTACGGCACCGATCAAAAACAGGGCGTGCAAGGCCGGGTCCGCCCAAACCGCTGCGCGCTCCACGGCCTGCCCCAGCGGACGTCCCGAAACGATGTGATCACACCACGCGACCAGTCCAAGCCACCAGCGATAGAGGGAAGGCGTCCGCACTTCCCGGCCGAAGGGCGCGTTATCGTAGTCGACGTGGCGCACGCGGGCTTCCCCGCGGGCGAGCATTTGCTGGGTTTGGGCGATCCACTGGTAGCTTTCATTGTTATGCTCCGGTACAATCAACCGCCGCAACCCCGCCGCGTAGCCGGTTGGCGAAGCCGCCTCACTCGACACCGGCGGCTCGGCGAGTCCGGAAATAAAGTCGACCCGCTGCATGCGTGCGACGTCGATCCAGAGCAGAAACCCACCGGCGCAAATCAGGGCGATGATCCAGGTGTGGGAAGAAAGCCGGGAAAAAAGATTCATTCAAATGCGCGAAAATTGCTGGAGGAGACTGAACCTTCGGCAACGATTCATGGCAAGCGCCGACCGGACTTTTTCCACGGCCAATTCCTTGACTCGTCCGTCGCAAAAGGGTCATTTTAATTTTCCAGAATGCTTTCGGCCGTGTCCTCTATTCAGTGTCTGGCGTGGAGAGTGCCAGCGCAAATCATGCGAACTGTTTTGCTGGGCGGAGCGCTGCTCGCCGCCGGCGCCGCCGGAGCGGCGGAACCAGCGGGTGGTATCACGGAATCGGCGCTTCTCCCGCCGTCCGCCCCGCGTGGGGCCACGATGTTTGCGAATTTGCCGCCGGAACAGACGGGTATCATTACTGAAAATAATTATTCTGATCCCGGCATGTGGGCCGAGCGGTTGCAGGAATTTAAATTTGGCACCATGGGCACGGGGGTGGCGGTCGGAGACTTCGACAATGATGGCCGGCCGGATCTGTTTGTGGTGAGCAAGACGGAGCAATGCCGGTTGTTTCGGAATTTGGGTGGCTGGAAATTTGAGGATGTCACCGCCAAGGCCGGCGTGAGCACACCGAGCGATGCCTTGGGCAAGAGTCTTTCCTGGATGAAAGGGTTGGTGGGCGGTTCCGAGGCAGTCCCGGCGTCGGGGGTGTGGACGCAAGGCGCCGTTTTTGTCGATGTGAACAATGACGGCTGGCTCGATCTTTACGTCACCCGTTTTGCCGCGCCGAATCTTCTCTATATCAACCAACGCGATGGCACGTTTAAAGAAGAGGCGGCCCTGCGCGGATTGGCGGTCAATGATGCCTGCGGTGCGGCGGCCTTTTGTGATTATGATCGCGACGGCTCACTCGATCTTTTTCTCCAGACAAATTTGCGGGATGCGATTGCCCATCCGCAGGGTCAACACAACTACCTGTTTCATAATCGCGGTGACGGTTTTTTTGTCGATGTGACGAATGCGGCGGGCATCAAGGGAGAGGCGCAAGGTCACTCCGCCACGTGGTGGGATTACGATCAGGACGGCTGGCCGGATCTTTACGTTGCCAACGATTTCGCTCCTGCGGACAAGCTCTATCATAATAATCGCGACGGCACGTTCACCGACACCATCAACCAAGTCGTGCCGCATATTCCCCATTCCTCCATGGGCGCCGATTTTGGCGACGTGAATAATGATGGGCTGATCGATCTGTTCGTGTCGGACATGGCCGCGACGAATCATCAAAAAGATCAACGGGGGATGGCCAGTATTCGAGCGCTGTTGAACGGCGCGCCGGAGGATCCTTCCGCCGTGCCACAGTACATGCACAATGCACTTTTTATTAACACCGGCACGGGCGTTTTCCAGGAAGCCGCTTTTCTCGCTGGCGTCGCCGCCACCGACTGGACGTGGTCGGTGCGTTTTGAGGATCTCGATAATGACGGTCGGCTTGATTTGCAGGTGACCAACGGGATGGTCCGCGAACTTCATAATGTGGATCTCATCAAAACCATCTCCGGGCACGATGCTCCGCTGGAGCGCGTGCAAGTCGAGAAAGCCGGTCCGATTCTGGCCGAGCGACACCTCGCATTTCGCAACCTCGGCGACCTGCGGTTTGAGGAGGTGGGCAAAGCGTGGGGACTCGATCAGGTCGGCGTCAGTTTTGGCGCGGCGTTTGCGGATTTCGACGGCGACGGTGATCTCGATCTGGTGTTTGCCAACTATCAGGGCGGGGTGACGGTGTTGCGGAACGACAGCGACCACGGTCATCGCGCGATTTTTGCTTTGCGCGGAACAGTCTCTAACCGCTTTGGGGTGGGCGCGACGCTCCGAATTGAAACGGCTTCCGGCGTGCAGGTTCGCCAACTGGTGCTCGTTCGCGGCTATCTTTCTAGCAGCGAGCCGATCGTGCATTTCGGATTGGGCGAAGACACGACGATCAAACGGCTGACGGTCGAGTGGCCGAGTGGGCATCGTCAGAGTTTCACTGATTTGGCGGTGGATCGTAAGTTTACGATCACGGAACCGTCGGGCCCCGCGTCGTCCACCGCATCCGTTCTTTCGGTCGGCCAGTTCACTGACGTGAGCGTTGCGCAAGGATTGTCACTGATTTCAGCGGAAGGCGTCGGGCAAGAAACCAATCTACAGCCGTTGGTGTCGGTGCGCTTTGACCGCCGAGGTCCGGCTCTCGCGGTCGGTGATCTTAATGGTGACCGGCATGATGACGTCGTGCTGGGCGCCACCACTCAAAATTCGAGGCAGGTCCTTTTGGGTTCAGCTGCCGGCAAATTTACTTCGACGGCCGCATTCCGCGATGAGCTCGCGTCCCTCGATGATGGACCATTGTTGCTTTTTGATGCCGACGGCGACGGCTACAACGACCTGTTGCAAACCAAGGCCAGCGTCGCCCGGCCAGCCGGTTCGCCGGAGTATCAGCCAGTGCTGTTTCTCAATGACGGTCATGGCGCGTTTCGTCCTGCGGCGGCCGATGCGCTGCCGATATTCCCGGTCAGTGTGGGCGCAGTGGCCGCGGCAGATTTTGATCATGATGGACGACTCGATCTCTTTATCGGCGCGCGCGTTTTGCCCGGCAAATATCCGCTGTTGCCTCGCAGCGTTTTGCTGAGCAATCGCGGTGGCCGGTTCGAGGATGTCACTGACACGCTTGCGCCCGGCCTTCGTGAAGTCGGGATGGTGAGCTCGGCGCTGTGGAGTGATGTCGACCAGGATGGCTGGCCGGATCTGCTGGTGGCGTGTGAGTGGGGCGGAGTGCGCTATTTTCACAATGACGGTGGCAAGGGCTTTACTGATTTTTCTGAACGGGCGGGTTTTTCTGCCGCAGGCACGGGCTGGTGGACCTCGCTCGCGTCGGCGGATTTTAATGGCGATGGCCGACCCGATTATGTGGCGGGCAACGTCGGTTTGAATACGCCGTATCAAGCCGACCCGGTGCATCCCGCATTATTATTTGCCGGGCGCTTCGGGTCAGGTGCCGCGATGCAGGTGATCGAAGCCGCGTTTGAAAAAGATCGGCTGGTGCCGCTACGTTCCCGCAACGAACTCGCCGCACAAATTCCTTCCGTGCTGAAGCGTTATCCGAAAAATAATTTATACGCGCAGGCTGCACTCGGTGACATTCTCGGGGCTGATCAACTCGCCGCCGCCCAACGTTTCACTGCCACCGAGTTGCGCAGTGGGGTTTTTCTGAGCCAACCGGATGGGACTTATCGATTCGAGCCGTTGCCCCGGGTTGCGCAGATCGCGCCGTGGCAAGGCGTGGTGGCAGGCGACTTTGACGGCGATGGTTTTGCCGACATCTACGCCGTGCAAAATTCCTTTTCGCCCATTCCATCGGTCGGTCATTTCGACGGCGGTCTCAGTCAACTGTTGCGGGGCGACGGTCACGGTCAATTCGTTCCCGTGCCTCCGGCGAGCAGCGGCTTGGTCGTGCCTGGCGATGCCAAGGCGCTGACCGTGCTGGATCTCGATGAGGACGGTTGGCCCGATTTTCTAGTCAGCCGAAACAACCGCCGGACTCTCGCCTGGCGCAATTCGGGTGTCGCAGGCCGCCACTCTTTCCGCGTGGTTCTGGAAGGACCTTCGGGCAACGCGACGGCGGTGGGTGCGAGTGTTACCTTGGAACTGGCCGACGGGACGAAGCAAACCGTCGAGGTGCAGGCCGGTTCGGGGTATTACAGCCAATCTTCGGCGGCCTGTTTCTTCGGTTATCCCGAGGCAAATCCGCCGCGCGGACTCCGGATCCGTTGGCCGGATGGTAAGATGACTTCTCAACCGATCAGCAGTCAGCCCGGACCTTTGCTGGTGTGCAAAGCTCCCCGATGATTCGCGCGAGCTATTTTTGCTTCCGTCTGTTCTGCGATCGCCGACGATTTGATTGGTCCGTATTGATGGCGCATCCTCTCGTTTTTAAATCGTTCAACGTTTGATGAAAAATACCTCTCACCGACAGGGCCGCAGAGTGCCTGGAGCGATCGTTTTCGCTTTGGCCGCCACCTTCGTCGGGATCGTCGCAGGTGCCGATTCCGCTCTGCAGGAAGCTGCGCTGGCACCGCGCTCGGGTCCGCGAGGCGCGACGATGTTCACGTCGCTTTCGTCCGAGCAGACCGGAATTGTCACTGAGAACCGCTACGCCGATCCGAAAATGTGGGCCGAGCATTATCAGGAACTCGTGTACGGCGCGATCGGAACCGGCGTGGCGATCGGCGACTACGATAACGATGGTCGGCCGGATATTTTTGTGGTGAGCAAGACGGAAGGCTGCCGGTTGTTTCGCAATCTGGGGAACTGGAAGTTTGAGGATGTCACCGTGAAGGCCGGGCTGGGCGGATCGGCCGGAATGCTGGATTCGGGGCTGGCGTGGATGAAGGGCAAGACGGGCGACGCAGCCAACGACCTGGAGGCGTGGAAACAAGGCGCGACGTTTGCTGACGTGAACAACAATGGCTGGCTGGATATTTATGTCTGCCGGTTTGGTGCGCCCAATCTGCTTTATATCAATCAGCGCGACGGCACCTTCAAAGAAGAGGCGGCGGCACGCGGTCTGGCGGTGACCGACGCGAGTGGTATGGCGGCTTTTTGTGATTACGACCGCGATGGACTGCTTGATGTCTACGTTCAAACGAGCATGCTCGACGCGACCGCTCATCCCAACGGCCAGCGCGATTATCTTTTCCACAATCAGGGCAACGGCTATTTCGTTAACGTGACGGACCGCGCCGGAATCGCGGGCGAGTCCATGGGGCACTCCGCGATCTGGTGGGACTACGACAACGACGGCTGGCCTGATTTGTACGTCACCAACGATTACACCGCACCTGACCGACTTTATCACAACAATCGCGACGGCACGTTCACCGACACGATCAATCAAGTCGTGCCGCATATGCCGTACTACGCGATGGGGGCGGACTTGGGTGATATCAACAACGACGGACTCATTGATTTATTCGTTGCCGATATGGCGGCCACGACTCACGAGAAGGATCAGCGTGGCATGGCCTATTCGCGGGCGCAGGCTCAACTTCCGCCGAAGGATCCGCTGACTGCGCCGCAACAGATGCACAATGCCCTGTATCTTAACACGGGCACCGGTCGTTGTCTTGAGGCGGCCACTCTGGCGGGTCTGGCCGCGACGGACTGGACGTGGTCGGTGCGGTTCGAAGACTTGGACAACGATGGCCGGCTCGACCTCCACGTCACCAATGGCATGACGCGCGAATTTCACAGCGTGGATTTGTTGAACCGCATCATGGGCGCGGGAGGTTCGCTCGAATCGCGCGCAGTCGTGCGGGCAAGTCCGAAACTGACGGAACGACATCTTGCGTTTCGCAATTTGGGTGACTTGCAATTCACGGACGTGAGCGCGGCGTGGGGGCTGGACGAGCGGGGAGTGAGTTTTGGCGCGGCCTTCGGCGATCTCGATGGTGACGGTGATCTCGATCTGGTTTACGCCAACTACGAGCGCGGCGTGACGGTATTGCGCAACGACAGCGATTCCGGCCATCGGCTGATCGTCTCATTGCGCGGGACGCAATCGAACCGCTTCGGCGTCGGCGCGATCGTGCGCATCGAGACGGCGAGCGGAGTGCAGGTGCGGCCGCTCGTGCTGGCTCGCGGTTATCTTTCGAGCAGCGAGCCGGTGTTGCATTTCGGCCTCGGCGAAGACGCGCGCATCCAGCGCCTCACGGTGGCGTGGCCGAGCGGACAGACGCAGACATTCAACGATCTCGCGGTCGATCGTCGTCTCACGATTACCGAGCCTGCCGAGCCGAAAGCCCATCTCGTCGCGTCAGTGCCACCGCCGGCCGGGCAATTTACCGAGGTGCAGGCACCGTCACTGTTGCCGCAACCCTTGCCTGAGCCGGCCAAAGCCGATGACATCGTCGCGATGGCCGATTTCAATCGGGACGGACAGTTGGATTGCTTTATCGGCGGGCGCGCCCAGCCGGGAAAAATGTCCCCGGTTCCGCGCAGCGCGCTGCTGGTGAGTCGTGGCGGACGGTTAGATGACGTGACCGAGGCGGTGGCGCCGGGATTGCGGGAAGTGGGGCGGGTGACGGCTGCGTTGTGGAGCGATGTGGATCAGGACGGATGGCCGGATCTGCTGATCGCACTGGATTGGGGGCCGATTAAATATTTCCATAATAACCGCGGACAAGAATTCGAGGATTGGACGGAGAAGGCGGGCTTCGCCGCGGCAGGAACCGGGTGGTGGACATCGCTCGCCTCGGCGGATTTCAACGGCGACGGCCGGCCCGATTTCGTGGCGGGCAATCTGGGGTTGAATACCCCTTACCACGCCAGTGCGGAGCATCCCGCCTTGCTGTTCTCCGGTCGGTTTACCGAGGGCGGAGGCCAATTGCAGGTTGAAGCTTATTATGAGGGCGATCGCTTGTTCCCGTGGGCCACACGCAAGGAATTGGGGAGCAAAATCCCCTCGATTCTCAAACGTTTTCCCAAGAACGACCTCTACGCACGGGCGACTCTCGGGGAGATTCTGGGTGAGGACCGGTTGGCTGTGGCCCAACGATATGCCGCGACGGAATTCCGCAGCGGCGTATTTCTGAGCCAGGCCGATGGAACGTATCGCTTCGCGCCTTTGCCGCGGTTGGCGCAGATCGCGCCGCTGCAGGGTGCCGTGGCCGGGGACTTCGACGGCGATGGATTCGCGGATATTTATGCGGTGCAAAATTCCGCCGCTCCGAGCCCGACGATGGGTCGCTTCGACGGTGGTCTCAGCCAATTGCTGCGCGGAGACGGGCAGGGGCATTTCACCGCCGTGCCGCCGGCGGAGAGTGGATTGATCGTGACGGGAGAGGCTAAGGCGGTGGCCGTGGTCGATCTTGATGAGGACGGTTGGCCGGACTTTCTGATCACACGGAACAACGCATCTGCAATGGCGTATCGTAACCAGGGAGTCGCTGGTCGGCATTCGCTGCACATTGGGTTGCGCGGCTCCGCCGGGAACCCGCTGGCGATTGGCGCGCACGTCACCGTGGAGATGAGTGACGGGACCATTCAAAGCGCCGACGTTTACGCCGGGGTTTCATCCCCCGCATCGGCGTCCGGGTGCTTTTTCGGTTTCTCCGACGCCTCTGCGCCCCGGCAGGTGCGGGTTCGCTGGCCCGACGGTTCTTCTTCGAGTCATGACGTGACCCCAAGAGCGACGGTCCTGATTTTGACCATGCCGGCAAATTGATTCTAGAAAACGCCATTGGACACAGAGTGCACCGAGGTAAGCGCCGAGCGCACAGAGGCACCACACAGCAAATATTGCTCATCTTACTCCTTCCGAACTCTGGGTCCTTCTGTGAGGAGATCGATCCAGGCAACGGGGTGTTCACCACAGAAAACACTGAACCTAGAAAACTCAGATAAGTAACCGCTAGAGCATTTCAAATAAAGTTATAGCCATATTTAAGCGGATGAGGTAGAGTCGAGGAATGAGAAAGCCGATTTCGGTGGATTTGCGGGAGAGAATCGTGACGGCCTACGCGGAGGGGGCAGGAACGAGGGAAGAGGTGGCGAAGCGATTCAAAGTGTCGCTCGGGCTGGTGAAGAAGCTATTGCAGCAGCAGAGCCGGACGGGGGACCTGCGGCCGAGGTATCGGTTTTGCGGGCGTAAGGCGAAGCTGATGCCTGAGCACGGAAAAACGCTGCAAGCCCTGGTGGCCAAAGAACCGGACCTGACGTTGGCGGAGATGAAGGAACGGTTGGGCCTGGACTGCACGGTGGCGGCGATCCACTGGGTGGTGACCAAGCTGGGGCT
>JANYFP010000289.1 GCA_025362555.1 Verrucomicrobiota bacterium | reverse complement strand
CTTGCTTGCAAGCGATTCGGAATACTCGCCGCCGACTTGGACGCTGAATCGCTTGCAAGCAAGCTCCTACACTCGGAGGGGAAATTTGCAGGTGACATGTGCCGGCATCAGTTTGATCAAATGCTCCGGGGCTTGCTCCGGGGTCTTTGCTTTGAATTTCTTGCTTAGCGTCAATGAGCGTGGATTAGCGGTTTCTCCTCTGAGTTTTCCTGGTTAATTCAGACCATAAACCAGCACCTTGAATGTGCCGGGAATCATTTTCGGGCGCGAGCGTGGCGCACCTGCGGCAGGCGGCGTCGCCGGCGCTTCGAATTGCGCCGAGGCGAGGTAGATTTTGTGCGTGGTCGGGTCGAGGGTCATCGTCCGCGCACCGCGCGCTGTCGGCAGCGTTTGGACAATCGTGAATTTATCCGGAGTATCTTCGTGCGCGATGGTGACGGTGCCACTGCCACCGGCTGACACAAATGCGAGCGCGGTGCCCGGATCAAACGAGGCGGCATCAATGCCCGGACCGGCGTCGAGCGTCGTTACGACATGTCCGTTGGTGCTGTCCATGATGATCATTTTTTCATTACCGCAGCCGAGAATGAGGCGATGATGCGCCAGATCGAGCGCGAGACCGGTGGGTTCTTCGCCGGGAGCAATCGGCCAGTGGGCCACGATTTGGTGCGTGGCCGTATCGATCACGATGACTTCACTTTTGTCCTCGAGGTTCACATAAACCCGCCCGGCGGCGGGGTCGGCTTGCGCATACTCGGGTTTTCCTCCGAGTGGAATCGTGGTGACGGCTTTGCCGGTGGCTGCTTCGAAGACGGTGGCGGAATTGTCTTTGCCATTGAACGCGTACACTTCACGGTGCCCGCGTTCGTAGAGGACGATATCGGGGTTCTGGCCGGTATCGACTTTGGCGATGGTCTGCAGGGTTTTCAGATCGACGATGCTCGATTTGTTTTCTTTGCCATTGCCGGAGAAGCCGCGGCCCAACTCAGGGGCCGCATCGAAACTGTGCACTCCCGGGGTATCCGCGATTTCGCCGACCACCTCATCCTTGGTCGTGTCAATGACCACGATCTTGGTCGCGTGACTCACATAAACCCGGTGGGCGGTTGGATCGACGGACATCACGTCCCATCCGCCTTCACCACCGACGGCGATTTCCTTGACGAGATGATAAGGCCCGTCGGCCCGGCAGAACGAGGCGGCGGCGAAGCTGAACAGACCGAGGGTGAGTCGGACGGTGAATCGGACGGGAGTTGTTTTCATGGGGGAATTGATTGCCGCCCGTGCCCGGGCGGGCGCTCGACTTAAATTGATTCGTCGAACTTCAGGGTTTCATCTTTTGGTTTCTTGGACTGCTGGCCAAAATTATAACTGAATCCGAGATACACAATGCGCGAGCTGCGGCGGCGGGTGATTTCTTCCTTTAGCAGCGGCGTATCGAGGAGGGAGGATTCTTTCAGTGAATTGAACAAATCGGAGACGGTCAGGACGACCGCCATTTTCTTTTGCAGGAATTCCCGGCGCAGACCGAGGTTGGCGACAAAAGTCGGGCGCCGTGAACCTTGCGGAGTGAGCCGGGTCGAGGTGTAGTTGGTGTTGAATTGCAGGAGGGTGGCCTTCGCCAAATGCACTGTGGCGCCCAGTTTTGCGCTCCAGGAAATATCCGACTTCGTGCCGGTGAAGCCGAGGTTTGAGGCGTCAATGGTGTTGAAGAAAGTGTTCGTGCTGAAGTTGAGGGAGGCGAGCTTGCCGAGGTCTGCGGTCCCGGAACATTCGAGGCCGGTCGACCGGCTGGTCGCCAGGTTTTCGTGCGTGGTTAGCAGCACGGAATTGCCAATGTCGCGGGTGACATTCGTGAACCCGTTGTACAAGTAGCGGTGATAGACGGTGGCGATGAGCGTCGTGTGGTCCTCGCGGTATTCATAGCCCGCTTCGATCGAGTGGATATCCTCGGGGCGCAGTCGGGGATTGCCGGCGCGCAACGTGTAGGGATCGCTGTATTCGGGAAACGGATTCAGGTCATCGCTCTCGGGGCGCCGCACCCGGTGGCTGTAATTCATCTGCAGCTCGTGATGGTCCGCAGGTTTGTAGGAGAGATGCAGGCTCGGGTAGACTTTAAAATAATCGTGGGGGATGATTTCCCCGGTGTTCACCAGCGTGGATTTCGTGGCGGCCCATTCCGGGCGCAGTCCCGCCAGCAGTCCGAATTTTCCCAGGGAGCGGCCATACGTCGCGTAGAATGCGTGGATGGTTTGGGTGAAGGCGAATCGGTTGGAGCGGGTCGGGTCGTTGACAAAAAGGCCGCTCGCCGGATTCAGGGCGGAAACGGCAAAGTCGGTGTCGAGGCGTTCGCCAGTACGGGTATAGCCGGCCTCGAGTCGCGAATTTTCGTCGATGGGCCGCGTGTATTCGACGATGGCTTCGGTGCCGCGGTCGGTCGGGCGAATGAGCGTCCGGTCGTACGTCGTGGCTTGGACCGGGGTCCGGAAAATATCGGCGTAGTGATTGTCTTCCTGTTCCTTCGTCGCGGAGGTTTTGAACTCCAGATTCAGCTCGTGCTCCGGGGTGGGGAAAGTGTGCTGGTACGTCAGCGCGGCTTCGCGGCTGTCTTCGGATTCGGGGTCATAGCGCGTGCGATCGTAGTCACTGGTGATGAGGCCCAGGTGGTCAGTCACGACATTGTGATCAGTGAGGTTCCGGTTGAACGTGCGGTGATTATAGCTCAGGGAGGCGCCGATTTTGTTGTGGTCGTCCAGTCGGTAGTCGAGGCCGGCCCGGGCGATGTGGGTGAAGGGGCGCGAGTGTTCCTCGGTTCGTTTGTCGAGGGTGGTGGCGATCCCGGTGACCGGATCAGTGATGGTGCGGCGATCACTCGCGCGGCGCTGGCGGTCGTCCTGCCGGATGCTGTAACTGCCGAAGCTATTTAATTTACCGGAGCTGTAGTTGGTGGACACGCCAGCATTGTAGCGATCATCGAGGCCGACGTTGGCGGTGACGGTGGTGGCGATTCCGCCGGCGTGCTTTTTTTTGAGGGCGATATTGATAATGCCGGCCGTCCCGTCGGGTTTATATTTGGCGGAAGGATTGGTGATGACCTCGATCTGGTCGATCAAGTCGGCCGGAAGCTGTTGGAGTACTTCGGCCCGGCTTTTCCCCATCAGCGTGGAAGTCCGGCCGTCGATGAGGATCATGACATTTTCCGAGCCGCGCAGGCTGACGTTGCCATCAATGTCGACTTGGATCGAGGGAATGTTCTGCAACAAGTCGCTGGCTGAGCCGGTCGCACTTTGGATTTCTCGGCCCACGCTGTAGACTTTCCGGTCGATGGAATTGTTGAACTCATGTTGGGCTCCTTTCACTTCGACTTTGTCCAATATAAGGGTGGGGGCGCCGACTTCGAGTGAGCCGAGATCGACCGGCTTGGCGTCGGCTGCGACCGTGAACGAGCTGGATTCCCGACTCTCGGATCCGAGGTGGCCGTAATTGATCCGGTATTCGCCGGCGGGAATTTTTTCCAAAGTGAAACGGCCGGCGCGATCAGTGATCGTGCTATGCACCGCGCGGTGATCCGCGAGATTAATCAGCGTGACGGGGACCAGCGAAAGCGGCTGTTTCGCCGTATCGGTGACGACGACGCCCGTGATTGAGCCCGCTGCCGGAGTTGCGGCGGTCAGCCGGCCCGGCAGGAGCAGACCAGCGGTGATGAGGCTGGCTGCCAGGAGAACGGACTGGAGTGGGGCGGTGATCCGCCGGGCCAGCGTGGGTCGGAAAAATGGCAGGGGGCCGGTGGTCGGTGGATGAAGACGCAAAATCATTCCAGCTCATCTTAGCGGCTCCGGTCTGATGGCAAGATTATGTCTCAAGGTTTGCTAAGATGTAACGCGGGGAGGGAAGAGGGACTGGAGCTTTTTCAGCAGCCGGGGCTCAAGGCTTTTAGCCAGTTCGTGTTCCCAAATCCGGGTGACTTTCCAACCCAGTTTCCGCAACGCATCATTTACGCGGCGATCCCGCGACTTGTTGCCGGCAATCGTGTCAAAACTCCGCCTTGCGCTCGGTTATTCTTGTTTGCCGAAGACGCGGCCATTCTCGGTTGAGATGCTGCCATCTTGCATGACTATTACCGGTCGGACGAATTCATCGGTCGTTATGGCGTCATGGAAGTCTCGTACTCCATCCAGAAATTCTTGAATACGTGTGAGCTGACAATCAGCGATCTCACGCTGAGCTTCGTGCTCGGTTGCGAATGCCACGGGATAATTATTCTCGTAGCATGCGGGCATGACGCCTTGAAAAAAGGTTGGCGTGAAGATGGCGTAGCCTGGGCGAACCTGTTTTTTCGGTTTTGGATTCATCGATAGTCTCCTTGTTGAGCGACTTGTGGTTCAATCTGCGCGGTGATTTTTGAGAAATGGCTGGTGATCGCTTCGGCTTCGTTCGCGTAGTTGTGCTCCTCGCAAATAAATGTGCCATCCGCGACATGACCCGTCGTTAAAAAATCAGCGGTCTTTTGCCATGCTTCGGATCGATTACTCAATGCATCGAGCAGTTGCCCAAGAGCTAAACGGTTGAGATGAATCAAATATTCTTTGCCCATATGGACATTACCACCTGGCCAGGTTTTAGATGCTGGGGAAGCTAATTCTTGGCTTTCGCTGTTCAGCGCAGAACTGCTTGCATAGTTTTATGGCCCAAGCTCCGAGAATGAAATGGACACGTGATGAATTGTTGGTGGCGTTGAATCTCTACCACAAACTAACGTTTGGGCAGATGCACTCGCGGCAGCCGGCGATTGTCTCTCTAGCGGGGAAAATGGGTCGGGGTGCCAATAGTCTGGCGATGAAGCTCTGTAATTTCGCTTCACTTGATTCGGCATTGAAGATGCGTGGTATCAAAGGACTGCCCGGTGCCAGTGCGTTGGATCGCGCGGTCTGGACGGAGTTCCATTCGAATCTAGCCGAAGCGGTGCCGGCCAGTGAGTCGGCTTTTCGTGTGCTGTTCGGAGCTGATGAGACCAAGGAAGTTGACGTTACGCCGAAGAATGGAGTGCGCGTGCGCAAGGCACCAATTGGACCGACTGTCACAATGGCGACCGTCAAGGTCCGTCGCGGACAGGAATATTTTAGGCAGGCTGTACTCAACAACTTTGAGGGACGTTGCGGCGTTACAGGTTTGGCCGTGCGTGAGCTGCTGATCGCGTCGCACATTCTGCCATGGGGTACGCACGAAACTGAGCGGTTGAACGTTCGCAATGGACTCTGTCTTTCGAGACTGCATGACGCCGCTTTTGATATCGGGCTCATCACGTTTGACGAAAGCCTGCGACTCAAGCTGTCGCGTGGATTGCGATCAGCTTTGCCGCAGCGTGCCGTGGCCGAGAATTTCGCCGCCTACGAGGGCGAAGCGTTGCAGTTGTCGAAGGAGGCAGTCCTGCCAGACGAGAAGTTTCTTGCCATACATCGGGCGGAGGTTTTTCAGAAGTAACGCCATGACGATCCAGTCCAAGCGCAAGTCTATCGGAGCCGGGCAACCCACGGCAATCAAGGCAGCGCGTGGCATGCTGCGTTCCAAGCCGGGCGAACCATCATTCGTCGAGCGAATGATGAAATTGAAGGAGGAGGATCGCGAACTGGAGCGTCGGAATGATGAGCGACTTGCGGCCTTGATCAGGAAATAATTAATCCTGTTTTCCAAAAATACGTCCGTCTTTGAGTGAAATGCTGCCGTCGGGCCAGACATCAACCGGAAGAACGAATTTATCGGTGGTTATGGCGTC
Source organism: Verrucomicrobiota bacterium (assembly GCA_025362555.1). GTDB lineage: Bacteria > Verrucomicrobiota > Verrucomicrobiia > Opitutales > Opitutaceae > Lacunisphaera. The sequence continues at coordinate 1,304 of JANYFP010000289.1, read as the reverse complement.
ATCAAAATCTCGTTCGCCATCGAGGAACTCTTGGATGCGACTAAGCTAATTATCAACGATCTCTCGCTGAGCCTCAAGTTCGGTCGCAAATATCACGGGGTAATTATGCTCATAGCATGCTAGCATATTGCCCTGAAAAAAGGTGGATCTGAATATCGCGTAGCCTGTGCGTGCGGGCTTTTTTGTTTTGTGATTTATTGCCAACCTCCTTGTTCGGCGACTTGTCGTTCGATCTCCGAGATGATCTTTGAGAAATAGCGAGCGATCGCAGCAGCTTCGTCGGCATCGCTGCACTCTTCGCAAATGAATGGGTCATCCGTGATTTCGCCCGTCGCTAGAAAATCGGCTGTCTTTTGCCAAGCTTAGGCACGGGCGTTCAATCCGTCGAGAACTTGACCGAGATCGAGACTGTTGAGGCGTAGTTGGAATTGTGTTTTCATGAGGACGTTTGATCGAGTTCAGCCAGTTCGGACAGACGTTCCTGGGTCAGCTTGCTGGCTTCCCGCAAGCGCCGGACGTTTCCACCAAATCGGGTTAGAGCGATGTGCCGTTTAGCCATCGCCCAGATTAGCAGCTTATCGACTATGAGTTAATCGACTATAAGTAATAAAAGTCGGGAATTTCTCCTGAATTCAGGTGATATGCGTCGTTTGGAGGGGCTATCCGTGCAGTGCGGACATTGGCTCCAGATTTTTTAACGGCTGGTTCTGATGGCGGCATTCTTCTAATACTACCGGAGTGACGATCCTACTTCGCACGAGGCTTCGCAGAACAGGCTTTAAGACCACGGACTATAAGTCTCATTTTACGTCGCGCGGTGGATTTTTCCGCTTCCACTGTCGCGATGAAATGCTGTGCAGGGAACGTGGTCTGAACCGCACGTCAGGCGGTGGAGCATTCGCTTCGCCTTTAGCTTAAGTCATGCGCCGGTACTTACTGAGTCTAGCACAATAGAGTGGCGAAATTCCGTTGTAGGTCGGGGTTTATCCCCGACATTTTTCCTGCGCGTGTGGGGCGTAAAGCCCGACCTACAATTGAGGCGGCCACCATCACGGTATTTTGCGAGATTCAGCAAGTGATGAACCGTGCTAGGAACGGATTTTTTTCTGATTCGCCGCGAGTCCGAATGGGGATTGCGATAATCATTTCCCGCTGTGCCGCGCGTGCGGTGGGGGAGGGACTCGCCGACCGATCAGACGATTAAACGGTTCGATGGCTATTGATGGGCGCTGGCGTCGATCTCGTGCTCGAGGCGGGTGACCACTTGCTCGGCGGCGGTCACGGACGCGGATTTGAAATGGTCG
>JANYFP010000263.1 GCA_025362555.1 Verrucomicrobiota bacterium | reverse complement strand
ACAATCATGATTTCGACGAGGGTGAAACCCTTGTTAGAACGTGTATTCATTTTAGGTAGGATTATTATTGGATTATTATTCACTGCCCGAAGACGTCCGGGCATAGATAGAAGAATAATTATGGAACCATTGATCAAGTACTAATCCATCGCACAAAATCGCAGATTTCAAGTGTAAAAAATAATTTGAGCACGGTTTTTCCACTTTCAATCAGCACCTTAGAAACGTCACGCCTGCGTAACTCACCATTCCAGTCAGAGAACTCCCATTGTAACAGAGTCGTAAGATTTGATGCCATAAATCGGAATCAATAAAATCCCGCTTTACATGCACGTCCGCAGCGTGGCGAAACAGCAGACAACTACTTGGAATCTGTCGAGGGAAGCTCCAATTCAATCGCGTCCTTCCACAGCAATTCCATTTGGTACTTATCCCGATTCTCCGGGGTAAACAGGTGAACCATCACTTCAAACGCATCCACTACTGTCCATCCACTGGAACGCGTTGTGTCCACGCCAAGGATCTTCGCTTTTTGATCATCGAGCACTCGCTCAACCTCGATCCGCAACGCCCGCAAATGCGGCTCCGAGTTACCCGTCGCCAGCACGAGATAATCCGTGATGCTCGACAGCTTGCTCACGTCCAACACCCGCAAATCATCCACCTTCTTATCGGAAAGCGCCTGCACGATCAACTGCACCAGGGCGTGAGACAATTTGGTTTTGGCCGCCTTGGGCTTAACCGCAGCAACAGTCTTGACGGCCGACTTGGCTCTGCCAACTGGCTTCGTCTTGCTCGCGGCTTTCTTCTTACTTGCAGGCTTGGTGGTGGTTTTTGCGCTTTTGGCTTTCATCGGATGATTCATCGATAAAGTTTTTTATCCTCAATATAAGCGATAACTTTCTGCGGACAGAAATAATTCAATGACCGCCCCTCACGCACCCGCTGGCGAAGTTCACTGGAGCTGATCTCAATCAAATGACCATCGCACCGGTGCAGCCGGAGACTGGATATATTAGGGTGATCTTTACTTGGGTGGCCCGGTCGCTCCAAGAATATAAAATCTACCAGCTGAGTTAATTGCGCCACATCCTTCCACTTGTGCAATAGAGGCAATTGGTCGCCGCCAATAATCCAAAACAGCTCATCCCCCGGGTACTGAGCTCGAAAATGCTGCGCCGAATCGATCGTGTAACTCATGCCTCCTTTGCGCAGTTCATAATCCGAAATTTCCAACCGCCGATCCCATTCACAAGCCGCCTGCAACATTTGCCAACGGTCTTCCGCCGAAGACTGCACATCATTCGGCTTTAACGGCGCTTGGGCCGCCGGCACCAAAAACAGCCGGTCAAGCTTGTGCTGCTCATAGACGTCCTGAGCCGCGATGAGATGGCCAAAATGCACCGGATCAAAACTTCCACCAAGAAACCCGATCTTCATACGGGACAACGCCGATTTTCCCGGCGCTGCAGCAACCGGTGGATTACAGGAAATAGGCCGAGCGAAATCACACCCTACCTTTCAATGCGCCCACCCGATTCAGCAACCTCAAACCTATCACCCCAAGAAGTATCTAACGGACCTGAATTATCGGAATTGCCACGGCCCCCAGTTCCGTCAAAAAACGACTTCTCTACAGCTATGAAACTACCCCGCTTGCTCGCTGTGTTATGCGTCTTGGCGCTGCCCGCCTTGGCTCAAACGCAAAAATTCACCATCGCCGTCGTGCCCAAGGGCACCACTCACGAATTCTGGAAATCCATCCACGCCGGCGCCGTCAAAGCCCAGCGCGAACTCGCCACCGCCGGCGTCACCGTCGATATCATCTGGAAAGGCCCACTCAAGGAAGACGACCGTGAACAACAGGTGCAAGTAATCGAAAACTTCATCGGTCGTCACGTCGATGGGATCGTCCTCGCCCCCCTCGATAACAAAGCGCTCGTCGCTCCGGTCGAAACCGCCGTGCGCGGCAAAATCCCCGTTGTCATCATCGACTCCGGCCTCGTCTCCAACGTGCAGGCCAGCTTCGTGGCCACTGATAATCGCGAGGGCGGCCGGATCGCCGCCCGCAATCTCGGCAAACTTCTCGGCGGAAAAGGCAACGCGATCATGCTGCGCTACGCCGTTGGCTCCGCGAGCACCGAGGAACGCGAGGCGGGCTTCATGGAAATCATGCAGAAAGATTTCCCCGCCATTAAACTCCTCTCCACCGACCAACATGCCGGCGCCACCCGCGATACCGCCAAACGTGCCGCAGAAAACCTCCTCAGCCGCTACGGTCAACAGGTGAACGGCATCTTCGCCTCCAACGAATCCTCCGCCGCCGGCATGCTCCTCGCCCTCCGCGACGCCGGCCTCGCCGGGGGCAAGGTCAAGTTCGTCGCTTTCGACTCCGGCGAAACCCTCAACGCCGGCCTCAAAGCGGGCGACGTCCAAGGCCTCGTCGTTCAAAACCCCCTCAATATGGGCTACCTCGGCGTGAAGACCGTCGTCGCCGTTTTGCGTGGCGAAAAAGTTCCCGCCCGCATCGATACCGGCGTCGGCTTCGTCACGTTGGAAAATTTCAACGACCCCGCGATGGCCGACATCGTTCATCCGCCCCTCGACCAGTATTTGAAATAATGTCCGCCGTCCGTCTCCGTCTCGCCGGCATTCAGAAAAGCTTCGGGGCCACGCGCGCCTTAAAAAACGTCTCAGTCGAAATCGCCCCCGGCGAAGTCCACGCTCTCATCGGCGAAAACGGTGCCGGGAAAAGCACGCTGATGAAAGTGCTGAGTGGCGCGCACGCTGCGGACGCCGGCACGATGACCCTCAGCGGTCAGCCTTACCTGCCGGAAAACCCCCACGACGCCCGACTGAAAGGCGTCGCGATGATCTACCAGGAACTGAATCTCGCCCTGCACCTCAGTGCTCAGGAAAACATTCTCCTCGGCGCCGAATCCACCCAACTTGGCTGGGTGGACCGCCGCGCTTCTCGTGAACGCGCCCGCGCCGCCCTCGCCCAACTCGGCCACGAAAGCCTCGATCTGGACCGACTCGCCGGCGAATTCTCCATCGCCGAACAACAAATCATTGAGATCGCCCGCGCCCTCCTCATCCAGCCGCAAGTGCTGATCATGGACGAGCCAACGAGCAGCCTCACGCAGGCTGATACCGAGAAACTTTTCGCCACCATCAGTCGACTGCGCCAGCAGGGCGTGAGTATCATTTACATCAGCCACTTCCTCGAAGAATGCCGCCAGATCGCCGACCGCTACACGGTCCTCAAGGACGGCGAAACCGTTGGCTCTGGCGAAATGAAAGACGCCAACCTCGACCACATTGTCACCTTGATGACCGGTCGTGAAGTGAAGGATTTATATCCACGCGCCGCCCACACGCCCGGCGCCGTGGTGCTCGAAGTCAAAACCGCCACTCTCACGCGCTTTGTAGGTCGGGGTTTATCCCCGACATCTGCGGCCGCTGCCGCCTCCTCATCCGCCGATCGCAACACCGGTCCGGCCTGTAGTCTGCAATTACGCGCCGGAGAAATCTTCGGCCTCGCCGGACTCATCGGCGCCGGTCGCACCGATCTCCTCCGCGCCATCTTCGCCCTCGATGATCTTAAAACCGGCGAAGTTTGCATCGTCGACGCCCCCGCCAACCGCGCTTCTCCACGCGACCGTTGGCAACAGGGCATCGGTTTCCTCAGCGAAAACCGCAAAGAGGAAGGTCTGATGCTCAACCAATCCATCGCCGACAATCTGACGCTGACAAAAATGGGGGCCTTCGGCCGTTTCGGCCTGATCAACGGCGGACGCCAACGCGAAATTGCCCAGCGCTGGGTCAGCGAACTTCGCGTGAAATGCCGCGACTCCGCGCAAACCATCGGCGAACTCTCCGGCGGCAATCAGCAAAAAATCGCCCTCGCCCGCCTGCTCGAACACCCCGCCCGTATCTTCCTCCTCGATGAGCCCACCCGCGGGATCGACGTCGGCAGCAAGGCCCAGATTTATCAACTCGTGAGCGAACTCGCCGCCGCCGGCAAAGCCGTCGTGGTCGTCAGTTCCTATCTCCCCGAACTCCTCGGCCTTTGCGATACCATCGGCGTGATGTGTCGCGGCGAACTCACCGCCATCCGCCCCCGCTCCGCCTGGAGCGAATCCGAAATCATGCGCATCGCCACCGGTAGCGCATAGCCAAAAACTTTCCCGCCCCATGAATGCCACTTTGAAAAAAATCTTCGCAAAAGGCGGACCGTTTATCGGCCTGATCCTCGTGATCGTGCTGTTCGCGATCCCCGATGAGACGCGCGAATTTTTCCTCACGTACAATAATTTCAAGATCATCTTCACCCAGACGGTGATCGTGGCCATCGGCGCGCTTGGCATGACGATGATCATTGTCAGCGGCGGCATCGATCTTTCCGTCGGCTCCGCGATCGCCCTGACCAGTGTCGTGGGCGCGATGTTGATCCAACACGGCTGGGGCACACCCGCCGTCGTCGGCGCCGTGATCCTCTCCGGCGCACTCATTGGCTTACTCAATGGCCTGGCCATCGCCGGTCTGCGGATGACCCCGTTCATCATCACCCTCGGCACCCTCGGCGTCGCGCGCGGCACCGCCAAATGGATGGCCGATAATCAAACCGTCAACTACGACACTTCGCCGATCAACGGCTGGATGACAACCGCCGATCCTTTCAGTCATTCCCTGCCCTCCGGAGTCTGGGTCGCCCTCGCCCTCGCGATTCTCACCGCCCTGCTCTTGCGCAATACCGTTTTCGGCCGGCACATTTTTGCCCTCGGGTCCAACGAAGCAACGGCCCGCCTCTGCGGTATTCCAACCACCCGATTAAAAATCGCGATCTATGCGCTCGCCGGTTGCTTCTTCGGACTCGCCGGCCTCTTTCAACTTTCCCGCTTACGCCAAGGTGATCCCACCGTCGCAGTCGGCCTCGAGCTCGACATCATTGCCTCGGTCATCATCGGCGGCGCGAGCCTCAACGGCGGCGTAGGCACGGTTCTCGGTTCGATGATCGGCGCGCTCATCATGGCCGTGCTCCGCAACGGTTCACAGCAGATGGGTTGGCCGACGTATTTCCAGGAAATCATCATCGGCCTCGTGATCATCGTCGCCGTATTTGTCGACCGTCTCCGCCGCGCTCCAACGACCTGAGCAATTTCGCTCCTGTGGCCCGACGACCGTAAAGGGCCAGGCCTTCATCGCACGGCCTCGAACTCTCGTCGCTTGGCGAGTTCCTCGCCGATTTGGGCCACGCGTCTTTCATCAAGACTATAAAACAAAGTGCAGCCCGTGGCCAAAAAACCCGCGATGGAAGGCAGAATACTGACGGTCAGAAGCAGGCCGTGCAGCGCTTGGGCGGAAAGCTGCGTGTCCGCCACATAACCAACGTACGCGAGCAACCAGCCGGGAATCGCTCCACCCAAACTCCAGCCGAATTTCTGCGACATTACCGCGGCGGAAAACACCAAGCCGGTGGCGCGCCGCCCGTTTTTCCATTCGGAGTAATCGGCGCAATCGGCATACATCGCCCAGAGAATCGCACTCGTCGGACCTTGCGCCATCGAGACAAACAACTGCAGTCCCACGATCCAACCAATCTGATCCGGACTCAGGAAATAGTACGCAAGCACGGCGACGTTCGAGATCCCCATCAAAATAGCATAAAGCATTTTCTTTCCCACATACCGCGCCGCATAGGGCAGCATCGCCGTCGCCGCAATGGTGAGCACGGAACCCAACACGAGTGACCAGGAAAACAGTTCCTCATAAGTAAAGTGCCGCACACCCCAGAAAATCGTATTCACGTCATGGGCCCCCACATAATATTTATAATAGTGAATCAGTGTTCCCGTGCGTAACGCGTAGCTCAAAATGGTCGCCATCGTCACCGCAAACAGGACGAGCCACGGACGATTACCCAGCAGATCGCGAGCATCATCGACTAATCGCGTCTTCTGTCCGGCCGGCGGCGACACGCGTTCCCGCACAATCAAAAAGCATTGGATGAATAGCACGGCCGCGACAATCGCATAACAGACCAGCGCCATCTGATAGCCATGAGCCGCACTGCCGCCGCCAAACCAATTAACCAGCCGCGGAGTAAAAAATTGCACAACGAGCCCGGCAGAGAACGCGAAAACAAATTTGTAGCGAGAGAGACTGGTGCGTTCCACTGGATTGGGCGTAATGACTCCCAGCAGGGAATTCTGCGGGATCGCGACGCTCGAATACACCATCATGAGAAACGTGTAGGTGACGTAGGCGTAAATTATTTTACCGGTCGCATCGAAACTGGGCGTGGTAAAACAAATGATCCCCGCCAGTCCAAATGGCACGGCGCCGAACAACAGATACGGCCGGAACTTGCCCCAGCGCGAAGTGGTGCGATCGGCAACCACGCCTACCACCACATCAAAAACCGCATCCCACAATCGAACGACGAGAAACATCGTACCGGCCACCGCCGCCGCATGCTCTTTCGGTGCAATCTTGAAGATGTCGGTGTAGAAATAGAGCAGGTAATATTTGAAAAATTGCCAGTAAAGGCAGTTCCCGAAATCGGCGAGACCGTAGCTGAGTTTTTCGCGCAGGGGCACGCGACCGTCGGGCGGAAAAGCGGACATAGTGTGGATGGGCTGGGGTGAAAGCGGATGACGTCGCAACCAACGGTGAGTCGTTACGCAGCGCGCGGGTGAACCTATTCCTGAAAACTATGCCAAAGGGACTTAATCGTGACCGGCGAGCCAGGTGCCACTGGACAGTCCGATTCGACCTGACTCCGCAGCGAGATGACCCGTTCTTCACCGGGATGAAGATCGAACCAATTATCGGACAACCAGGGATCAAGCTGACCAAATGACAACGACACCGCATGCGCGAAATAATCCGCTTTGAGCCGAATCGCCGTCGTCCCGTCACTGGCGACTTCAAGTCGATATTCAATTCCGGGATCCGCCAGACTGAGAAACCGCGGCACGGTGAAAAACGCATTCTGCCGGGATAAGACCGCACCGGCCCGATCAAGCAGTTCAGCGCGAAGATAGAGCGCGCCACGCCGGGAGCGCACCACGTCCGGTAATGTACAAACCGCCTGCGACACCGATCGCCCTGGCTCAAGCGTCAGTTCGCGCCTTTGCTCGTCACCGACGAGACCGCCTTGGAAATCACGAATCGACCAAACCAGCGTGGCCTGCCGCGGCTCCGGCGCATCATGAATCGTGTACAGCGTATAACAATTAATACCCTCGGTGACCTCGTTGTAACGGCCGATCGTCACGTCACCTTCCGTTCTCAAATAAAGCAAGCTCGGGGCAAAAAAGCGTCGAGCCTCATGATGCAGCGCCTTCCATCGTCCATTGAATTCGATCGAACTCCAGGACGCCACCGGCCAGCAATCATTCAACTGCCAGTACAGCGCGCCCATCGTGTGCGGCATTTGAAAGCGGAGGTGCTCGACAGATCG
>JANYFP010000244.1 GCA_025362555.1 Verrucomicrobiota bacterium | reverse complement strand
CTCGGCTTGGCGGGAAAATTTGAGCTGCTGCAGGAGCATGGTGCGCGAATGGAGAGGGCCAGGGTTTTGCAAGCGATGTTTACGCGCGGCGAGGAATTGAACGAGGCGCAGAAGGAATTCGTTGAGGCATTTAAACGCGCGACATTTGGGCGTGAAGAAAAAAGACTTGGGGCGCAGCTGGATGCCTTTTTGGATGAGCACCAGGAAAAATATTTGATCGAGCCGAACGGATTGCTCTGGGGAAATCCGGAAAAAATCTGGCCCGAGGGCAATCATTGGCTCGATGGAAAACCAAACGTCGCCGGTGCGTTGACTGCGTTGCAGCGTTGGTTGGAAACGAGCGGAGTACAGGACAAACAACGTCAACGCTGGCAGGATTTTTTCCTCGCGGTCGAGTCTTGGCGGCCCGGTGCGCCGCCCACGAGCGAGCTTTCTTACGTATTAAAAAAAATCCTCGGTGCGTGGGATGAAATAAAGGGGGGAGCCGCAGTTCTGGAGTTCGATCGGAAGAAACAAAATCTGGATCGGCCGGCTTGTGCGGCGCTCGCGGCGCTCGCCGTTCACTTGGTCGGCGGTGAACTCACCCGGCGATTGGAGACAACGCGGGGAATTCATGCGGTGTTGCGCAGTTACGAGGCGATCTACGACGAAACGGTGCGGCGGGCGGGCAAACTTACTTTTTCGGATGTGCAGCGCTTGCTCATGCCGGGGCAGGCGCCGACGCTGACGGGCGAAGCGGGGTCGGATGACGGCCGGCTGTTTATTGATTACCGGTTGGACGCGCAGATCGACCACTGGCTGCTCGATGAATTCCAGGACACGAGTGTGGGCCAATGGAGCGTGTTGAATAATCTTATCGATGAAGCGGTGCAGGATTCGTCCAAGGCGCGGAGCTTTTTTTGCGTGGGTGACGTGAAGCAGGCGATTTTCACGTGGCGTGAAGGTGATCCGCGTTTGTTTCAGGAGGTGTTGGATCATTATAATACGATGGCGCCGGGTACGATTGCCGAAGAGAAATTGGTGGAGTCGTGGCGATCGGGGCCGGCCTTGATTGAGATGGTGAATGCGGTGTTTGGGGATGCGGCGGGAATTTCCCGGCTGTTTCCGGCGAAAGTGGCGGATGCATGGAATGCGGAGTGGACGGATCATCGTTCGGCGGTGCCGAATCGGACGGGTCAAGCGGCGCTGTTCTACGCGGAGGACGAGGCCGCGCGTTGGCAGATATTGTTGGAGCTCTTGCAGGAGATTCGTCCGTTGGAGCACGGGCTGACCTGTGCGGTGTTGGTGCAAAAAAATTCCATCGCGGCGGAACTGGCGGATTTTCTGCGCGGTCATGGATTGCCGGCGTTGGCGGAATCGGATTTGCACGTCTGCACGGACAATCCGCTGGGTGCGGCGATGCTCGCATTGGTTCAGGCTGCGGCGCATCCCGGTGACACGCTGGCGTGGGAGCATGTCTCGATGACTCCGCTTGGGGCGATTTTAGCGGAGAGTGGAATTGATGGACCGGTGGCGCTGGTTGAGACGGTGTTGCGCCAGATTCACGCGCAGGGATTTGAACAAACGGTTGAACGATGGTTGCGACCGCTTGAATTGCGTTTGTCGGCGGATGACGCGTTCAGTCGTTTGCGGGCGAGGCAATTTGCCGAAGCGGCGCGGCTCTTCGATGAAACCGGCAGTCGCGACACGGCGGAATTTATCGCCTTCATGGAACGGCACACGGTGCGGGATGCGGAAAGCGCGTCGGTGATCCGGGTGATGACGATTCACAAATCGAAGGGCTTGGGCTTCGATGTGGTGATGTTGCCGGAGTTACAGGGGCAAAAACTTGACCAGCGGCGAAAGGGGCTGGCCATGCAGAAAGATTCGGACCGAAAAATCGAATGGGTCTTGGATTTGCCGAATGATTTATTTCGGGAATACGATCCGGTGTTATCGGCGCACGTGGCGGACGCGGAAGCCGAGGCGGGGTATGAGGCTTTATCGCTGCTCTATGTCGCGATGACGCGGGCCAAGCGGGCAATGTATGCGATCATCAAACCGGTCGGCGATTCGAAGTCGCTGAACTATCTCAAGGTGTTGAGTGAAACCTTGGGCAGTGACGCGCGGCCGATCCGAGTGGGTACTTTGACGCGATCCGGGGTTTGGATGGCGGGGGACGCGGAGTGGTGGGTTAAGCAGACTGCCGTTGAGCCTGATCGTCAACCGGGCATGGTGCCGGCGTTGGTTGATGTTGCTCAAGTTGAGCGAGCGGTGCGGCACCCGGCGCGGCGACCTTCCGATGGAAAACAGGGGGCAGTCCGGGTGGCGCCGTTATTCGCGTTGGGACTGGGCGCGGCGGCGGATTTCGGGGCGGACGTGCATCGGATGCTGGCTGAAGTCGAGTGGATCGATTCCCAGGAGTTGATTCAGCTCGAGATGAAATGGCGCGCAGCGAAGAACGTGGCGGAGTCTGCGCTTGGGCTGGCGCTCGCTGGTTTGCGGGCGGTTGAAATGGTGCCGGTGTGGGCTCGCCCGGCGGGTGGATTGCTGACGGAGGTTTGGCGTGAAAGGGCGTTTGAGGTGGTCTTGGATGGAGTGTGGTTTACCGGAGTGTTTGATCGGGTGATAATTGAGCGGGACCACGGAGGTCGGATCGTGAGTGCGTGGGTGATCGATTTCAAAACAGATCGAGTCGGGGAGGGCAGTACCGACGCTCGGATTGCGGAAAAGCACGGTGCGCAGATCAATTTGTACCGACGAGCTGCGGGGATCCTCACTGGTCTTTCCCTAAGCAAGGTGAGGTGCTCGGTGGCGCTTTTTGCCGGGCTGCGTTTGGTGGACGTTTCATTATTGGGCTAAATTCACGCTTTACACCACGCCAGCCCAGTTGCAGGTTGACCCTTCACAAACTCTTTTACCATGGGAAATCTTAAGAAGAAACGACGTCTGAAGATGTCGAAACATAAACGCCGCAAACGCCTCAAAGCGAATCGCCACAAGAAGCGTCTTTGGCAGAAATAATCTGTCGCGAACAACGCCCCTCTTTTTCCAAACCCGCCAAGCAAAATGCTTGGCGGGTTTTTTTTGCCAAAAATTGGCGTTAAAGCGAGATTGTAAAAAATAGGGAAACTATTGCAGGTTAGCGACTCGGTGAGTGTTTCGTCTTGTAAAGTTTCTGATGGACCCCTATCCGTTTTTTCAGTGAATCATCTCCTTTTTGGACCGATGTATATTTCACGTACCGACCTTTCGGTGCCCCAGTCCAAAACTTCTTAAGTAACCCCACCCCCAGCCAAGCATGTTTTTCGCGAGCAAATCCAAAAGCTTTTGCGTGGAGATTGGTGAACAGACAACACTGGCAGCGCGATTAAACCAGACCGATGAATCTATTCTGGTTGAAGAACTTAAAGAATTCTCGGCAAAAGATAATGCCGGTCTTGTGGAATGGATAAAGGCGGCTGAAGGGAAAGGAGCTACCGGCTTTATTCATGCGACTTGCGGGATCTATCCGGCAAAACGGGTGGTTCGCCGGCAGACGCTTGATCTGAAGCGGGTTAAGGAGCCGACTTATTTCAACGAGATTTACACTCAACAATTTCGCATCGAACCGGATAAGTTCGCGATGAAGGTGTTAAATCACACCGACGGGAGTGACTTTGATGTGATAAAAGCTTCGCAAAAAGAAGTGATTTTCTGCGGATTGCCCTTGGATGAAATCGACGAGACCCAAGACAGATTGTTGAGTTACGGGATTTATCCTGAGCGCCTGGAATTGGGGACGCTGGCGACGTTGGGCGGGATGATGGATTATTTGAAATTCAAGCAGAGTAAGTCCCCGTTGCTCATTCTGGAAATGGGTGATGAGACGACTCAAAGCTACATTGTCAGCTCTGACGGAGTGGATATTTCGCGCGCCGTTGCGAGTGGCGTCGCCTCCATGATTCCTGTCGTGCAGAAGGAGCTTGGGTTGAAGGACCAGGAATCAGCGATGAAGCTATTCTATTCGAACACCTTTGATTTCACGAGCATGGGAGGGGCATTGGTTAAGAAACTGCTGAAGGAACTGCAGTCCCTGATTGGCTTTTACGAGGTTCAGACAGGGCAGTCGATCGGGCAGGTGTTTTGCACGCAGTTGCCCGCTAATTTTAGCTGGCTTGGAGCAACCATGGCAGGCGCATTGGGTGTCCCGCAGCTCAAGATTGATATGCTGCCTTGGCTTGAATCATTACACATCAAGCTAGCTGAAGGGGTAACCCCGAATCTGCCTGACGAGCGTTGGGTTGGTCTTTTTTCATTAATCGCTTCCTACGAAAATGCTGTCTCTGACGAAAAGAAATGAGGATCAGCCGGGGGTAGAGCTGCGCTGGCACTCTAACTTCCGTAACTTTGAACGGCTGCCTGATACCAAGGTGGTGCGCACAAAATTTTTCGTGAACACTGCGGCCATTGTGATCGCACTGGGGTTGCTCGCGTGGACTGGTTATCGCGAATATCATATTCGCACGCTGGATGAGCAAATTG
>JANYFP010000228.1 GCA_025362555.1 Verrucomicrobiota bacterium | reverse complement strand
TCGGCAAGGATGCGCTGGCCGGTTTTGATTGCGAGTGGGGTATCTCCGGAAGCGATGTAATAGCCGCGATTTTGGCAGCGCCCCCAAATCATTTTCCATTCGGGATCATAGTAGTCGACGTCGATTTCGAAACGGACGGTTTGAGGTGTCTGGCGAAGGTCGGGCGGTGTTTCCCAAAAGGTCTGCAAATCGGTGGTGACCGCCGGAGGTGCATCGACTGCGTGGCTTAGGTTTGAGCTGCCCAGCAGGAGAAGGCCCAGGCCGATTTGGCGCAGGGTTGCGCCGATCAAACTGGGGCAATGTCGCCTTGGAAAGGCAGTTGCTGAGGAGGAAGGGGGAGGCATCGAAACCAATCGTGCGCGGCGACTGGTGGGCCGGGGCGCATAGCTCCTAATATCGGCTCAACGCCGGGAGGCTGAAGAGCGATATGGTGGGCTGGAACGAGGCGGATTCGGTCTCAGGTGGAACGATTCAGCTGCACGATCACTGCATTCGTGGTGGGTCCGATACGCCGAATCCCGTCGAGCCGGATTTCGGCTTCATCGGGGTGTAGGAGCTTGCTCGCAAGCGATTCCGAAAACTCGGCGACTGACCGCATCCTGATCGCTTGCAAGCAAGCTCCTACAGTAAAAGCAACCAATGCGCTCCACCAGCAGCTCGGCCGCAGTTGGGTTGGGGCCAAAGCTTCAACGCTCAACCCCAACCTCTTAACTGCTATGATCCCCGCTCACCCGATTACATCGGGAAATTGGCGGGTGGGCATCGTGGCGCTTGGATCAGTCGTGCTGAAACTTTGCGGCAGGACCTGATGAAATTTCGTGTACTGCGAAAGTTGGTCGGCAATGACGCGGTCGGAGCGGCAGCTCGGCATTTTGCTGGCGCTGGAACTTTTGCTTTGGTCCTGCGCCCAGCGCTCGAATACCCCCGGCATCACGAGACGGATGCTCGGTAAATCAAGGGTGCGGTTCGCCCGTTTCGCCGCGTAATCGCTGTTGCGGCGGCAAAGTTCCGCATCGATTTCCGGCGCGATCACGTTGGCGGTGGGCGTCTTCATCGTGTGGGTGCGCAATTCCAACCACCATTCGTGGCTCGAAAGCGTCTGGCCGGCGGCGGCGCGGTAGTGATAGGGCACGACGTGAAAATTGACGGCTTGCCAGCTGTTTTTTTGGCAGACGGCGAGGAGGCTTTCGAGGAGCTCACGTTCTGTCACGCGTTCACCAAACGCGTTTAACTGCAGTTGCGTGCGCCCGGCGAATTGCAATCGCGGCGGATCCACCGAAAGGAAGCGTACGATGTCGCCCGGGACATAGCGACAGAGGCCCGCCGGCGTCGTGAGCAGCAAGACGTAGTCGATGCCGACCTCGATTTTTTCCAACGGCAGGCAAAGCGCTCCAGCATTGGCGAGAGTGTCTTCGTGAAAATCGCGCAGCGGGAGGAATTCGAAAAAAAGTCCCGCATCAGTCAGCAGCCGCAAGGAGGTGAGGCGGCCGTCATCCTGGACGGCGATGATGCCTTCGGCGGCGGCATAAACTTCGTGGAAATTTACCGTGGGCCCGAGCGTGTTGCGCATGATCTCGGTGTAGAGTCCGAGGGTCGCGCCGGTGTGGAGAAAACATTCCAGGTTCGGCCACATGGCTTGCGATGTGGTCATGCGCCGCTTGCCGACACTGGCGGCTTCGCGGGCGGCGAGGGACAGGGCGTAGACGGCGGCGGGAGTCCCCGCGACTAGCGTCACATCGCGACCGACCATGCATTGCGCCGTGGCCTGGGTTTTTTCCGCGCCTTCGGGGAGGTTGGCCACGGGGAGCGGTGGCGAGCGCAGGTTGGCTTCGACCCAAGGGGTCAGGCACAACGTGATCATGCCATCGAGGCTGGTGCGGTACGCGCCATTTTCCTCGACGAGCGCGGTGCTAGCACCGGTGAGCAGGTGGCGGCCGAGGAAAACGCCGGTATGACGCACGCGGGCCGCATACAGGAAAAGGGTGTCGCTTAAGCCGCGCCGAAAATGCTGCAGCATGGTTTCCGGGACCGGCAGAAGTTTCGGACGGTCGCCCGTGGTGCTGGCAGTCTCAACAAAAAAGACGCAGTGCTCCGGGGTCAGCACGCCCGCTTCACCGGCCACCATGCGTTGAACCAAGGGTGCGAAATAATCGTAAGTGCGCGGAGGCACACTTTCCCGGAACTGCGCGTAGGAGGTTCCCGACTTTAGGCTGTGGCTGCGGCCGAATTCAGTTTCCGTATACCGGGTCATCAAGCGGCTGAATATTTTCTGTTGGGCGTTAACGCCGCGACCGAGCGATTTGATGCGACGGACACATTTCGCCACCCGGTAACCCGCCCAGAAATTAATCAAGAATCGCGGTGCCAGTGTCATGCCTCACCAGCTAGACAAAAGTTGGAGCCAAACGCTATCTGGATTTCACCCACGCGCTCTAAAAATGCGTAAAGAGTCGCTCCTTCGGGATTGCTGCCCGAAGGCGGACGCGCAGTGTCGGCGGCAAACCATGCCGCTGCCGCCCGTTCTCTTTGAAGATGAAGTCATGATCGCGTTCGATAAACCGAGCGGGCTGCTGATGGGGCCGGATCGTCGGGACCGGTCGCGGGAAAATCTCGCCGAGCTGGTTCACGCCAAAATGGGCGAAGGGGTCGCCAATGTTCATCGCATCGACGATGAGGCCAGCGGGCTCGTGCTTTATGCCAAGACGAAGCCAGCACTGGATTTCATCAGCGGCCAGTTTCAGTCCAAGACGGTGCTCAAACTTAACCAGGCGCTCGTGGTCGGAGTGCCGGCTCAGGACGAATTCAACGTGGATTTTGTGTTGAAAGAGGATGAGGCGAAGCCCGGCACGATGTGCGTGGTGAAGAAGCACGGCAAGGCGAGCGAGACGCAGTTTACTGTCTTGGAAAAATATCCGCAGACCGGCGACCGCCCCAGTTTCACGCTGCTGGAATGCCGGCCGTTGACGGGCCGCATGCATCAGATTCGCATTCATCTTTCGGCGTCGGGCACGCCGGTGCTCAACGATGTGATTTATGGCAACGACACGCGGCTGATGCTTTCCGATTTGAAGCGAGGCTACAAGGGGCGCACGGATGAGAAGCCGCTGATTTCCCGCCTGGCTTTGCACGCTGGCGGATTGACGTTTACGCATCCGCTCACGCGGGAAAAAGTGACGCTGACCTCGCCTTTGCCCAATGATTTTGCCGTGGCGCTCAAGTATCTCGGGAAATTCGAGGCCGGCAAACCGCGGCGTTGAATTCAGGTCGTCGCGGAAGTGAAGAATGGGAGTGGTCGTCTGTCGTGGGATCAACCCCCGTCTAAAGTCGAACGCTTTGCGGATTACGATTATGCCGGAAATTCAACGGTAGGGATGTGGCGAAGTCGAACCGATCACAGGCGGAACTCAGTTTAAAGCTGTGAGGCGTCACCGCGATGAATTTTCAAGCGCGGCGCGGGGGTCGTTCGTTCGCGTTTGATTTTTGTGGGCGTTCCGTTGTCTTGTTCGATATCAATTCGCCACTCATGAGCCGTCCCGCCCCGGTTACCCACTCGGTTGATTCCGAGGGTGTCGCTTGGATCACCTTTGACGACTCAGTGGCGCGCGCGAATGTCTTCAATCCGGCCACGTTGGCTGCGCTGCGCGGGTGTTTGGATGCGTTGTCATCCAGCCGCGTTACCGGCGGAGTTCCGGTTAAAGCGGTGGTGATTCGCAGTGCGAAGGAGCGGATATTTATCGCCGGCGCCGATCTGAAATGGCTGGCGGCCTTGCCGGATGCCGGGGTCGCGACGCACGCGGCCCGTGAAGGCCAGACGTTGTTTGAGTTGATCGCCAATTTCAAGGTGCCGGTGGTCTGCGCCATTCACGGCGCCTGTGCCGGTGGTGGCTACGAGCTGGCTCTCGCCTGTGCGTGGCGCCTGGCGAGCGATGCTCCGGAAACGCGCATCGGCTTGCCCGAGGTGGGGCTCGGTTTGATTCCCGCGTGGGGTGGTTGTACGCGTCTGCCGCGTCTGATTGGCGTGCCGGCGGCGGTGGATTTTATTTTGCGTGCGGGCTTGGTGCCTGCCGCAGCGGCGCTGGCGGCGGGCTTGATTGACGAGGTCGTGCCGACGAAGGAAATTACAATACGCGCGAAAGCGGCCGCACTGCGGTTGGCCGACGAAGGCAAGCCTGCGCGTCCGACCCCGGCCGCACCGGTTCCGGATTTTTTTTCTGCTCAGCGGGCGACGATTTCGCTGCGCCGGCCCGGTCAGCCGGCTGCGTTGGCCGTGCTCGAAGTGGTGGAAAAAAACCGCGGCCTCTCGGGCGTTGCGGCACTCGAACTTGAGGCGATTGCATTTGGAAAGGTGGCGGTCGGCGGGGTGGCGAAAAATCTGATGCATGTTTTCCAGCTTAAGGCGGCGGCGCGCAAAAGCACCCTTGACCGCTGGTTTCCGGAACCCGCCGAGGCGGTTCCAGCGGTTCCATTCCGGACCATTGGGATCATCGGCGCGGGCGTCATGGGCTCGGGTCTGGCGCATTGGTGCGCGGCGCACGGTTATGGTGTCATTTTGTGTGATTCGAATCGGGCGGCGATTGAGCGTGGCGTCCTGATTATTCGCGGTCTGTTTGCTGAGGGGGTGAGTCGCGGAAAGGTAACCGCAGATGCGGCGCATCGCATGACCGGTGGCGTCGGCATTACCACCAGCTTGGAGGATTTTGAGCTGTGCGATCTCGTGATTGAAACGATTACGGAAGACGTGGAGGCGAAACGAAAGCTGTTCGCGGAATTATCCGAGAAACTTCCGCCCGACTGTGTGCTGGCATCCAACACGTCGGTCCTGCCGATCGAGGAGCTGGCGGCGGGCGTGGTGAATCCCGGTCGCGTGATCGGACTTCATTTTTTCAATCCAGTCAGCCGCATGCGGCTGGTGGAAGTGGGGCTGGGTTCCGAGACCGCGCGCGTAACCGCTGAGCGGGCGCTGGGATTGGTGCGATCCCTCGGCCTCACGGCGGCGATTGCTCGATCATCGCCTGGACATTACGTGATGCGCGTGCTGGCTTTTTACCTGAATGCAGGGTGCCGATTGTGGGAGCAGGGAGTGACCACCGAACAGCTTGATCGTGCACAGCGCGAATGGGGATGGCCGATGGGGCCGCTACGGCTCATCGACGAGATTGGCATCGATGGGATTGACCAGATTTTCGGTGAGATGGCGCATTATTTCCCCGATCGTTTTGAGCGCAGTACGCTCTGTCGCCAGATGGGGGCGAAGGGATTGTACGGACGGAAAAATGGGGCGAGCGCGGGCTTTTATTGCTATGAGGACGGGCGCGAAGTTTTAAATCCTGCGATGGCGGAATTTGCCCCCGGTTCCGCTGCTGCTGCGTGGGACTCTGAATCCATTCAAGAACACTTGATTGGCGTGATGATCGGCGAAGCCAACCGCGCCGTTGCGGAGGGCGTCGTCCAGACCGACGACGAGGCTGACCTTGCACTTATTTTGGGCGCCGGTTTCCCCGCGAGCCGGGGCGGATTATTGCGCCACGCGAAAAATCGGGAAAAGGGTGCGGCTAAGTCAGCGGTACAACTCTCATAAAAATGACCATGGCGATTTTCTCTCCGACCTCATGAAAGGAATCATTCGTCCGCCCGCGTTGCATCCGGCGATCACCAAGCGTCTCTCGAATGTCGTGCCGGCGACGATGCTCCGGGATGTACGTTGGGACGCGTTGCGCGCGGCGCGCGAGACCGCCAAAAAGAAAGACGGCAAGGCGGCGGCCTCGCCGTCAGCGATGATGTCGTGGTGTGTCGTGCGAGCGCAGGAAAAACATGCGGCGTTCCGGTGTCTGGTGAAAAATGACGGAACAATTTTAGAATACGTTGATTTTGATTTCGGAGTGGCGGTGGCGCTCGATGCGGACCGTTTGGCGACGGCCTCCATTGCCGGGGCCAACAAGCTGGCCTGGCCCGATTTTTTGGCGGCCTACAATCATGCGGTGGAGGAAACGCGTTCCGGTAAATTGATCGCGGTGCAAGCTCCGGTTAATCTCACGAGTTTGGGTGCATTCGGCATCGAGAGTGCCACGCCGATCGTGGTGCCGCCTTCGATGGCCACGCTCTTCGTTGGCTCGGCGCATGATCGATTGTATAATGAAAATGGCGTGGTCCGTCCCGTGGAAGTGATTACCCTTTCCCTGACTTTCGATCATAAGGTGGTGAATGGCGGCGGCGCGGCGGCGTTTTTGTACGAGATCAAAAATCTAATGGAGGGATTCAAACTGCCCGAGTGAGGCGATTGGTTTGCGATAGCGCTGACAACGGCGGTGCCTCCGGATTTTTTGTTTCAAGGCGGAACGCTTTCGTGACGTTGAGGTCTGCGCGCAAGGTTAGCTCCCGCATTGGAAAAGGATCTTCGGGAATGTCGGTTGCGACGAGAGATCCTCCATTGCAAAGATCACGCCGGTTTAATATTTTTAATTTGTTACATGCGTTGTGCCCCCATTCTTTTCGGATTATTCTTCACCTTGATTCCGTGGATCACGGTGGCCGGTCAGGGGCGGGTTAATGAGGAATCCCCTGTCGTGCTCGCGGCGGGACTGGTGTCGTTAACCCCGGAAGAGCAGCGCTGGATTGCCGATCATCCCGTGATTCGGGCGGGACATGACGCCACGTATTCGCCGTATGCGATGCGCGATGCTGCGGGCGAGATTGTCGGAATTGATCCTGATTATTTGGAACTGATCAGTCGACGCACGGGATTAAAATTCCAGCACGAGGTCCGCGGTGATTGGGGTGGAATTATTCAGGACTTTAAAGCCGGTCACATCGATGTGTTGCTGAGCCTCGCGCAGACGGCTGATCGATCATCCTATCTGACCTACACCAAATCCTATGCGTCGGCGCCCAACGTCGTTATTACGCGCAGCGATTCCCCGGCGCTCTTCGCCTTGGTGGAACTGAAGGGGCGAACGGTCGGTATTCCTCGCGGCTCAGTAGAATTGCGCCGTGATCTTGATCGTACGGTGCCAGGCTGCGTCATCGTGGAATTTGCCACTCCACTGGAGTGCTGCGAAGCGGTGGCGAGCGGTGGGGTTTATGCAAGCGTGGGTGAAATCGCCACTTCGTCGTATTTGATTCGGACCCATCGGTGGACCAATCTGCGGATCGGCAGTGTCATTTCGACTTCGGCTCAGCTCTACCTGGGCGTGCGCAAGGACTGGCCGCAGTTGGAGCAGATTATCAATAAGGCGTTGAAAAGTATCACGGCGGAAGACCGGGAGTGGATCAACAACCGCTGGGTGGCGGTCGATACCTCGATCGTTCATCGCTGGGCGAAAGCGTTCAAGGTTGCGGCGATCATTGCTGCG
>JANYFP010000222.1 GCA_025362555.1 Verrucomicrobiota bacterium | reverse complement strand
CATGCTCGGCACGCGCACGGTTGCGATGGCGCTTCGGACCTGGCAAGTCCTCCGGCCCCGCCCGGCCTTCGCGTATCAAAGTCTCGCAGTCGCCGGCTATTTTGAATGGGCGCAACACGGTCGGCGCGATTTCGCGATCATCGCCGATGCACGACGGGACTCATGGCACCGTCAGCAATTCAGTGCCACGGGCGAGTTGTCCCTCCTGCAGCGCATTCCCACCATAGAATTGCCGGCGGAAGAATTAGTCATGCCGGAGAATTTTCGCGCCTGGGCCACCCCACCCCACCCGACGCGGCATTGCAGTTATGATCTCGCACAAATATTTCCCGCGCTGAACGACGCCAATTTTTTCCGGGCGGTTGACGCACCCGATGCATTTCAACACGAAGCACCCGAATACAAAAAATGGGCCGCTCAAGTCCACAGCGTGGAGACCGCGAATAAAAAATGAGCGCGTCCGGACAACTGCCGCGCCGTTGCTGGGTCGAGATCGATCTCGCCGCGCTCGAGCGCAATCTGAAGCTCATTCGCGCTTCATTGCCGGCGCAGATCAAGTACGTCGCGGTGGTTAAAGCCGATGCCTACGGCCACGGTTTGCCGCAAGTGGCCGCGCGCCTGATGCACGCGGGCGCTGATCTCTTCGCGGTGGCCAGCGTCGCAGAAGCGATGGACCTGCGCGAATTGAGCAGCGATTGGCCGATTCTGCTCCTGTCCCCGGTTTTGCCAGAGGAAGCCCGTTACCTCGCTGAATACGACTTGGCCGCGACCGTTTCGTCGGCCGAGGAAGTACAACGTTTCGATGCGGTCGGCCGCAGTGCGGGCAAGCCCATCGCGGTGCATTTGAAAATTGACACCGGCATGGGCCGGCTCGGCGTGTGGCACACGGAGGCAGGCGAACTTTTCGCGCAAATCACAGCCGCGAAAGGCGTCAAATTGGCAGGCGTGTTCACCCATTTCTCGAGTGCGGACGACGACCCTATTTTCACCGAAGAACAGCGGCGCATTTTCCTCCAGACTTTGAAAAGTTTTCCAGGATTTAATCCTGAAGGTCTGTTTATCCACGCCGATAACAGCGCGGGACTCGAGACGACACCGGGGCGCAGCGTATTCAATGCCGTGCGGGTTGGCCTGCTGCAATTCGGCATCTTGCCGCACCCGCACTCGCTGCTCGCGCGAGTGCATACCGAGCCCGTTTTCAGTTTTCACACGCGCGTCGGACTCGTGAAGAAACTTCCCGCCGGCACCGGCATCAGCTACGGACGCACGCACCGGCTCCAACGCGATTCAACGGTGGCAATATTGACGGCCGGCTACGGCGACGGCATTGCGCGGGCCAGTAGCAACCGCGCGCAAGTGCTGATTCAGGGACACCGCTGTCCCGTGCTCGGCCGAGTCACGATGGACCAGACCATCATCGATCTCAGTGACGTGCCGGAAATCGTCCGCGCTGGTGATCCGGTGGTCCTCGTGGGCAAACAAGGTGCCGCAGAAATCACGATCACGGAATTCAGCGCGTGGTCGGATTCGATTTCGTGGGAAACGCTTTGCTCAGTCACGAAGCGGGTGCCGCGCGTTTACCGCACGCCACTCGGGATCTGAGCAGAATCCAGAAGTAGCCAACAGGCAGCCTTACGCCGGCTTGCCGATACCGGAAGCATTGAAGCCAATTTTTCGCAGCGCGGCGAGATCGACAATGTTTCGGCCATCAAAGAAGAACGCCGGCTTCGGCATCCCCGCGTAAATCTTGGCGTAATCGAGGGTCTTAAATTCGTCCCACTCCGTCACCACGGCGATCGCGTGAGCACCAGCGGTGGCCTCGTAAGCATCCGTAGCAATCGTGAGACGCGCATTCTCCACGCCTTTCCCAAGAATATCATCGCGAATTTCCTGCGCGGGCACCTTCGGATCGTACACGGTAACCTTGGCGTGCTCGGCCAACAAATCGCGACAGACATTGATCGCCGCCGACTCGCGCGTGTCGTTGGTGTCTTTTTTGAAAGCAAAACCAAGCACAGCAATTTTCTTATCCGCGACCGTGTTGAAAAGCTCCTTCACAATCCGGTTTGAGAAACGGCGTTTTTGCCAATCGTTCATCGCGACGACACTGGCCCAGTAAGCCGACACCTCGGGCAGGCCAAAGCTCTCACAGAGATAGCTGAGATTGAGAATGTCTTTCTGGAAACAGGAACCGCCAAAGCCCACGGAAGCCTTGAGGAATTTCGACCCGATGCGGCTGTCCTTGCCGATCGCGTTGGCGACTTCGTCCACATCAGCACCCGTCGCCTCACAAAGCGCGGAGATTGAATTGATCGAGGAAATACGCTGCGCCAAAAATGCGTTGGCCACCAATTTGGAAAGCTCCGAAGACCACAAATTAGTCGTGATAATCCGATCACGCGGGATCCAACGGGCGTAAACTCCGGCCAGCGACTCCACGGCCTTGTCACCGTCGGGGGTGCGTTCGCCACCGATCAGCACGCGATCAGGATTCATCAAATCCTTAACGGCCGTGCCTTCAGCCAAAAATTCTGGATTTGAGAGCACTTGAAATTTCAACCCGCGGGTATTGGAGGCCAGAATCGCAGTGATGGTGTCCGCCGTTTTCACCGGGATCGTCGATTTTTCGACAATGATTTTCCCGCGATCCGCGTGTTCGGCAATCGTCCGTGCCACCGATTCAATAAACCGAAGATCGGCCGCGCGGCCAGCGCCCACGCCGTAAGTCTTGGTCGGCGTGTTGACACTGACGAAGATGATATCGGCCTTCTTGATTCCACCCGCCACGTCAGTGGAGAAAAACAAATTGCGACCGCGGGCTTCCCGCACGACGTCGTCGAGACCAGGCTCATAGATGGGCAGCGTGCCGCTGTTCCAAGCCGCAATGCGGGCCACATTCATATCGACGACGTTCACCTGAATGTCAGGGCACTTCAGTGCAATCATGGCCATGGTAGGCCCGCCAACGTAACCCGCTCCGATGCAGCAAATATTCATAAGTTGATTTGCGCGGAGCTTGCCGGTGCGAAGGGCTGAGCCAAGTCTGAACTTCGTCTCCTGACCCTTTGCCCCATAAAAAAGCCGGGCATTAAGCCCGGCTTCAAAAAAGCAATTATAAAAGATTCTTATCAGGCTGGACTCGGTGCATGAGCACCCGGCGAACCGGTCGCTTCCTTCGCAACCTGTTTGTCGGCGCTTTTACCTTCTTCAGGGGTTACTAACTTAGGCGGCTTCACATTGATGATCGGCGTCCGAATCTCGCCGTGTTGCACGATCTCAAGCACATGCCGACCTTCAATGGTCTCGTGCTCAATCAAGGCCGCTCCGATCTTGTCCAGCGCTCCACGGTGCTCGGTAATGATCTGCTGGGCCCGATTGTACTGGCTGTGCAAGATGTCGGAAATCGCCGCGTCCACTTTGCGTGCGGTCTCTTCACTGATGTGCTGGGAACGCGTGATGTCTCGTCCCAAGAACACCGTGTCTTGATTCTCGCCCATCGCGACCGGCCCGAGCTCGCTCATGCCGTAGTCACAGACCATCGCCCGCGCGATCCGGGTTGCTTGCTTGAGATCGCCATAAGCACCGTTGCTGAAATCCCCCGTCACCAACTCTTCGGCGATGCGTCCGCCCATCGCCATGGCAACTTGGTTAAGCAGCTTCTTTCGCGGCTGCGTTAAAATATCTTTCGTCGGCAAATAGGTCGTGCTGCCCAAACTCTGCCCGCGGGGAATAATCGTCACCTTGTGCACCGGCATCGTACCATCATCCAAAACCGCCTGCACAATCGCGTGGCCCGCCTCATGCCAGGCGACGAGACGCTTCTCCGCGTCATCCATCACGCGACGACGCTCGCGTCCCCAAAGGACTTTATCGCGCGCATCATCGATGTCCTGCATCTCCACTTTCTTCTTGCTCCGACGGGCGGCCAACAGCGCCGATTCATTCAAAAGATTAGCGAGTTCCGCACCGGACAAACCAGGCGTGCCACGGGCGATGACACCCAAATTAACGTCATCGGAAAGCGTGATCTTGCGCGCATGCACCCGAAGAATCTGCTCGCGACCGATGATATCGGGCAGGTCGATGTAAACTTGACGATCAAAGCGGCCGGGCCGCAGCAACGCACTGTCGAGCACGTCGGGGCGATTGGTTGCAGCGATGATGATGACGCCTTCCTGCGTATCGAAGCCGTCCATTTCAACAAGGAGTGAATTCAACGTCTGCTCGCGTTCATCGTTACCGCCACCCAGGCCGGCGCCGCGTTGGCGACCGACGGCGTCAATTTCGTCGATGAAAATTAGGCAAGGCGCATTCTTCCGCCCCTGCTCAAACATGTCGCGGACGCGGCTGGCGCCAACACCAACAAACATTTCCACGAAATCAGAGCCGCTGATCGAGAAAAACGGCACGTCCGCTTCGCCGGCAATCGCCTTAGCGAGGAGCGTCTTGCCAGTACCGGGAGGTCCGACCATCAAGATGCCCTTTGGAATCCGGCCACCGATCTTTTGGAATTTTTTCGGCTCCTTCAGAAAGTCCACGACCTCGCTAACTTCTTCCTTGGCCTCATCGCAACCCGCCACATCAGCAAATGTGATGCGGTCCTTGTCGCGCGTCAGCAATTTAGCCCGGCTCTTGCCGAAACTAAGCGCGCCTTTGCCGGCTTGGCGCAACTGGCGCACAAACAGAAAATAGAGCAGACCGATCACGAGCACGAAGGGCAGAATACTGGTCGCGAGTGCTTTTCCCAAGCTCGACTCCGACCGCTCCTCGAACGCCATGGTCTTCTGCAGACGTTCCATATTCGCATCGGTGAGCCGGCCGGACGCGACAAAAAACTTGGTCTGTCCGGTGTCACTTGGCAGCGAGGCTTGTTTCAATTCACCGGTCATCTCGTACCAGTTGCTGCCGCCGGTTCCTTCCTGTCGAATCGCCCCGGTCGCAACTTCGCCTTTCTCGGCAAACTCGACCACCTGTTGAATCTTAACGCGCGCCGGCGTTGGCGCTTTGGCCGGATTGAAATAAAACAACGCCACTACGGCCGCGATGATCGCGGCCCAAATCAAAATAACCTTCGGCTGAAAACTTTCAGGCGGCAGGTTTTTTAAAGGACGTCGTTTCTTATTGTCTTCGTTATCGGCCATGGGGGATTGGAGGAATAAAGTGAGTGTCTTTAACTAAGGTGGAGGTTCCGTCTCATATGTCAAACGGTCCACTGGGTAGAAATATGCATAATAATTCCAAGGCTACGACCCTCTTTTATAGAACAATTGGCCGTCGCCAATCACTGCAAAACCTTTGCGGCCCAAACTGAACCGAGTGGCTTTCCCGCGTTCGATCGCCGCCAGTAGCAGCTCAAACCCCTGCCGTGAAAGATCAGTCTCCGGACGCACCACCAGCAGCCAGCGATGCAACACCCGCCGCGTGATGGCCCGCGGCAGACCGGACAAGACACCCAGCTCCAACTTCCGCGCGCTTCCCCTCGTGACCAATTTCCCCGCCCACGCGTCGAGCGCCGCGTCATCCTCCTCTAATAATTCACGGGATCGCGCCGCGCCCGCGAAAGCATCACGTCCCGCCGCCTCGGCCCACGCTGGCAGTACCTGGCGGCGGATTCGATTGCGAAAATAGAGTTCAGTCGCGTTCGAGGCATCCTCCCGCCAGTCAGCGTCCACCGCCCGCAGCGCCGCGACCAAATCCGCTTTCTTGAGCGTCAGGAGCGGGCGCAGGTGGGTTCGCTTTTCACTCGTGGTTTGCACGGGACGGGGTGCCGCCAGTCCCCCCAGACCGCTGCCCCGCGCGAGCCGCATTAACATC
>JANYFP010000221.1 GCA_025362555.1 Verrucomicrobiota bacterium | reverse complement strand
CAACCAGCTGGTTTGAGGGCGGGAATCCTGAAGCGCCTTGAGGTCAAGGCGCTCCACCTACGGATTGCGAATTACAATCACGCCAGTAGTTCAACTGAATGGATGCGGCTGAGTGCGCTCAAGTCGAGCCGACCGATCATTCGGATCAGATTGATCCGGCCGCTCTGCGGCGTCCGGCCTTACGCGGACTGCGCCACGCGCTCATCGAGCAGCGCCCGCAAGTGACGGCCGACGTCGTCGAGCGCGTACGGCTTCTGAATAAAATTATTCTGCCCGAGACTCTGCAATTCGCGCCGCGCCTCGCCGGTCAAATTTCCACTCAAAATCAACACCTTGATTTCCGGGCGGCCCATCCGGATGACCTTAAATACATCCACGCCGTTTGCCCCAGGCATGTTCAAATCGAGCAGCACCGCATCAACCGGGTTGGCCGTGTGGCTCAGGTACTCGATCGCATCGAGCCCGTTCGCGGCCGTCACCACGCGATAGCCTTTCGCCGTCAAAGTGGCCTCAAGCAAATGACGCAATGACACCTCGTCATCCACCACCAACACCGTCTCCGTGCCACCGGGAAATTCCCCGATCGCCGCAATCGCGGGCATGGAAATGATCATCTCGGCCAGCGGCAGACCGGCCATGAAGGTGCTGCCGGCGCCAAGCGTGCTCTCGACATCAATGAATCCTTTGTGACTCGTCACGATGCCGTAAACCACCGCGAGGCCAAGTCCGGTGCCCTGGCTGCCCGGCTTCGTCGTGAAAAACGGCTCAAAGAGGCGCGCACGCACGGCCGGAGTCATGCCAGTGCCAGTATCCGCCACGCGTAAGCAAGCGTAAGTCTTGTTCACATCGACTCCTGCAATATGCGCCAGATCCACGCCCGCCCGCAACTCGGTGCTGACGGTGATCGTACCGCCAGTCGGCATGGCATCACGGGCATTGACGCAAAGATTCAACAAAATTTGTTGAACCTGATTCTGGTCGGCGAGCAACGGCGGCAACTTGTCCCCGAGCCGAATATCAAATGCCACGGTGCGCGGAAATGTTTCCGCCAAAAGGGCGACGAGATCGCGCACATGCTGGTTCAAATCAAACGGTGCGTACCGCACCTCGTTCTTGCGACTGAAGGTCAGAATCTGGCGCACCAAGCCGCTCGCCCGCTGTGCGGCGCGATGAATTTCCTGCAAACTTTTTTTGACCTGGGCCGCATCCGCGTTGTGCAGCAGGCAGAACTCGGAATAACCATTGATGATCGCCAAAAGATTATTGAAGTCGTGCGCGATTCCACCGGCCAGCGTACCGAGACTCTCCATTTTTTGCGCCTGGCGCAAATCCTGTTCGAGCCGTTTTCGCTCGGTGATATCCTCGCGCAAACAGAGCAAATTAGTGATCTCACCAGCGGGGCCGCGCAGGCTTGTGACCTGAACCGACTCCCAAATCTGCCGTCCATCATTCGCGTGACTGACCAGATCACCCCGCCATTCCCGGCACGCGCGCACTTCCGCCAACATGGCGCGAAAGGAGGCTTCGTCCGGATGGCCATCGCGCAACACATCGGTGTTGGCATCGAGAATATCTTCCAGCGTGCGTCCGGATGCCTCGGTGTATTTTGGGTTAACGTACTGCACCCGACCCTCGGCATCGGTGATGATGATGCCCACAGGGGATTGTTCAACGGCGCGGGAAAGTTTGAGGTATTGTTCTTCGGCGAGGCGTTGTTTGGTGATGTCGCGCCCGACGGCCCGCAGTCCAAGCACATGACCGGCGGTATCGCAGAGCTGGGTTTTCTCCCACGCGAACCAGCGCCAGCCTTGGGGTGTATCGCAGCGATATTCGCGGGTGGCCCGATGCGGATGGCGGGCCAATTCCACCTCCACCGAAGCGAGTCCAGCGGCATCTTCCGCCTGCAAAATTTCCGTCAACGGCGTGCCCGGCCACTCGGCCGCGAGACGGCCGAACTTGCGCGCGAAAGCCTGATTGACGGCCAGCAAACGGCCTTCCTGGTCGCGACAATAAGCGGGATCGGCACTATTGGCCCAAGGACCAAGCAACGCGTCGAAGGATAAAGGTGAAAGCGTCATGTCCAGTGGAACGCTAGGAAAGGTGGACGACATTGTTTGGTGAAATAATCGGCAATTTTCCGCCGGACTTTAACCGGGACATTGCCCGGAGCGTGATGGATCGAGCAACCGGCGGCGATCCCGCGTGCATCCGCTCTCGGCCGACTAATTAATTTTCGTCCTTCGACCGGAGCAGGTCCGGCAAAAGCAAAAAAATAAATATTCTCAACCGGCGGCCAGGAACCGCGGGATGACAGAGCCAGGGGCCCGAGCGTACGCGGGCGCGAGTTGGGCGGCGCGATGGCGGGCCTGATCGGTGCGCCGAATTTCCGCGCCCAATTCATCCATTTTCTCCTGTAATAAAATTGAATGGCGCGCATTGCGCTGCACTACCGCGTTCACTTGCGGACTGAAATCTCGCACGCCAGGCAGACCGGACAACTCCACCAGTTTGGCTACGATTGGTTCCGCGCGCTCACGCATCTCCGCCGCCAAATCAAAAGAGCCTCCGTGCAAATACATTCCCTCCTGATCAATGAGTTCATTGAGGGCGATCAGCAGGCGGGCGGCTTGTTGCACGGGCGTTTCCATGGCTCAGGCAACGCTCTGAATGACTTGGACCGGGGCGGCGCCCCCACCCTGCTTGGTGAGCATCTCCGCCCAACCGGAGCGGAGTTCGCCGATCATTTTTTCAACTTCAATGACGGGTTGGACTTTCTTGCTCAGATTCGCCTCGAAAATGCGGCGGATATAATAGTCATAAAGTCGATCAAGCGTCTTGGCCATTTCGCCCCCGACTTCAAAATTCAAACCACTGCGAAGTTCGGCGACAATCGCCTGGGCTTTCAGCAGCTGATTATTAATCGTCTCCAACCGCCGGATATCGCTTTCGGGACGTTCCAAGGCATCGCGAGCGATGGCGAGAGCCTTCAGGGCCCCATCAAAAAGCATCAACACCAACTGCCCCGGACTGGCCGTGAGCACGGCATTGGAGCGGTAGGTGCGCGCATAACCTTGGGCGAGCATGAGCGTGCTCAACTGACGTCTTCCGACAAATCAGGCGAATTGACAATCACCTGACTGATCTGGCGGATGATGGAATCAGAAGGATAAGCCGGATCGGCCGCCAAAGCGCG
The DNA here is from genome assembly GCA_025362555.1 of Verrucomicrobiota bacterium. GTDB lineage: Bacteria > Verrucomicrobiota > Verrucomicrobiia > Opitutales > Opitutaceae > Lacunisphaera. Next base: position 1,652 of record JANYFP010000221.1, on the reverse strand, counting down.
GGCTCGTTCAACGACTTCAGGGCGAACTTCGGGCACCTGCTGCAAGGAGGTGCGTAAAGCCGAAGCTTTATCAATATGGATTTGATCGATTGGCGGGCGTGGCGCCCGGGTAACCGACGCGGCGGAGGCCGCCGCGATCGCAATACTACGCTCGGAGGGGGAAGATGAAGCGGAATGTATCATGTTGTTCAGGACGGGAACGGTCAGCCGCTGACAGAGAGAGATACAGGGAACGCCGTTGATTGATTACTAAGCTTATCGACCGAATCTAACCGGACTTTAGCAAATTTCCGGATAAAAATCATCGGGGGGGCAACGTGCTGAAGGTGGCGGACGCGACGTAAGCTGCGAATTTGGTAGGACTTTGCAGGCCACCATGCCCGGCATTGAGCGGAACGCCCGTGGGATCAGACGCACCGTAATAATGACGCACACTGTTTCCGACCCCCGGATCATCCGCAGAAAATATTTCATCAAAACTCCACAGGAGACGCGTTTGCTCAACTGTCGCCAATTTCGCCCTCACGCCCAACACCAGCGGACGGTAGCCGCGGTAGGAAGTCAGGTCCACAAACAAGACCGCTTCAGCCGCGTAATCACGTCCGAGCGCCACGAGAAAATCATGCGGCAGTTGGCCGACGGATGAAAAATCGGGCGCGCCAAACCGGCGCATGCACTCTTCGCGCGACAACCGCACGACCTCAAAACGGAGTTGTTTCTGTAGCTCTGTGGCAAACACCTCTTCGAGTGAAGCGGCCGTCTCCACCGGGACAATCTTACCGCCGTAAACGGGCAGGAGGATCACGCGGTGCAGATTCACGGGCAATCGCGTATCGCCCGTGAAATTCTTTGGCGTGAAATGCTCCTTGTCCGTCGATTTGCGGAAATGATCCAACTGCGTCGACTCGCAGCCGGCCAGCAAGAGTAGCGCCAGGGCGCCGACGAGGAGACGGGGGCGGCTAAAGGACCGAGTCACAATAAAATTACTCATCACTTGCTGGTGGTGGTCGGGAAAGCGGAGGTCAATGCCGCAGATTGGGTCTTGAGCTTCGACTGGGCGGTTTCCATGGCGATAAAACTATCGGTCAATAATTGCCGTTGTAAATCCAACCGGCGCTGAATTGCGGCCATCTGGGAGTCGAGATCGTTATTGGTGGTGATAATTTGCGCCTGCTGCTTGCTATTTTGGTCGGCAACCTTGGTCAGGAACGTCTGCATTTTTGCCGCCAGGCCGGTGCTGGCTGTTTGGAAAAAATCACTCACATCGCTCGCCCGTTCCCGGAGCGCTTTGTCCAATTTCGCGCCATCCTTGATCGTGAGTTCGCTGGAACCGGATTTAAAATCAATGCCGAGATTCTCGAGGCGACTAATCGTTCCGGAAAGGCCGGGCACCGCCGCGAACGCCATGGAACGCAGCGAATCCGTCCAGCTTTGCACTTCCCGATTACTGGAAAGTGCCGAGGTCGTCACCTTCCCGTCGACGGTCGTGCTCGTTTTGGATTGATCCGCGATGAAGCTCTGCACGTCGACGGGAAGGTGACGACCTCGGCACTTTCCAGTAATCGGGAAGTGCAAAGCTGGACGGATTCGCTGCGTTCCATGGCGTTCGCGGCGGTGCCCGGCCTTTCCGGAACGATTAGTCGCCTCGAGAA
>JANYFP010000218.1 GCA_025362555.1 Verrucomicrobiota bacterium | reverse complement strand
CGGCGGAGTCGCGCCAGGAGTATTTTCTGGCGCGCACGCGGCCGGCGGCGCCGAGACGTTGGCGCAGTGCCGGATCGGTGATCAGCGTTGAAAATGCCTGCGTGAGAGCGGCCGTGTCGCCGGGTTTGACGAGCAGTCCGGTTTCGTCGTGGGACACCGCTTCCGGGACGCCGCCGATATCGTGGGCCACAATGGGAAGTCCGTGCGCGCCGGCCTCGAGGTACACGAGGCCAAAGCCTTCGACGCTCTGTTTGTGCGGCATACTGGTCATCGCGAAAATATCGGCCTGCTGATAAATGAGTCCGAGCTTTTCGTCTGAGATGTCGTCCAGAAACTTAATATGAAAACCGGCTTCCTCGGCGGCCGTAGTGAGCGCCAAGTCATAGTTTTCTTTGCAGTGTGAACCGACCAACCAGTATTCGACTCGGGTTCGCTGCGCGGCGGGCAGCGCACTGAGTGCACGGATGACTTGCAGCTGGCCTTTGCGGGGATTTATCCGGGCGACGGTCAGGATGATGATGCGGTTTTTCGGTTTAAGCGGCGCGGCTGACGGGTGGTTTGTCGCCAGATCGGTGCGCAAGGCCCCGGGAGTCAGCACGACTTTTGCCGCAGACATCGGGAAATTCCGGACAAACAAATCCCGTGCGAAACTGCTTACCACACTGACTCGCGTGACTTTTTTCAGCAGGTGATTGGTGCTCCAGCGCAGCAACCGGCGTGAAGCGAGGCGTTGAATTTCGGAGCCATGAAAAGTCAGCACGAGGCGGGCTGGTTTCAGGGTGTTGAAATTGATATATTGTAGCAGCAGCATGGCCAGTAACGGGCCGGGCTCGGGAATGTAGAGGGTGGCGGCCCGGAGGTGGCTGCGCTGCGCCATGAGTTGGCGCGCCATGCGCCATTGGCTCAGCAGACTGTGATCACCGGTCAACGGCAGGCGCCGCACCACAAACGGCCATTTAATTTCTGCTACACCGAGAGGCAGGGCAGGCGCCCAGACTTCGACTTCGTAGCCCAAGGCTTGGGCGGCCTTGGCCATTTCGGCGGTATAAATCGCAATGCCCCCGTGATGAGGAAAGAATTCATGCGTGACCACGACCAGCGGTTGAGCCGAATATTTGGGCAATTCCGGGGATTGGGGCGGCATCGGCTGGTGCTTTGGGGAGTGATTCACGGAGGGCGGAACCGGTGAAACAAAAGGGCCGGCATGTGGTCTCGCAAACTTTGGCAAGTCAACAGACTAAAAACACCTCGGTCAAACGCGACTCACGCTACTCATAGCGTAATTTTTTAAGATTTACATAGCGACCGAGCTTTTGCTTACTTTGACCGAAATGGCACAGGCATTTAACAATTCTTCAGGCGTTCAACTCAAACCATTCACTTCAGAAGATGATGTGAATCTAAGGGAGTCCCTTAAGCGTTGCTCTGCTGCCAGTTACGAGGCGGCTGCTCAATTCAGAAAGACGGGCAACACCGAACATTTGCCTGCCATTGTTTTGGGTATCATCGAGCGGTATGTTGAGCCGGACCTCCGTGCAAAGTTAAAGGATGCCGATGATGATCTGCGGGTCATTGAGGATTTGGGCATCGATTCACTGACGATGATGGAGATCGTTATCCTCGTAGAAGACGTCCTTCAGATGTCTATTAATAACGAAGAACTCCGTTATTTGCGCACGCTGGGTGATGTAAAAACGTTTATCGAATGCAAGGTTCGCGGTTTGCCGCTGCCTAAGCCCACCAAGTTTCTGCCGATTGAACAGATCATGTCGGTGATGCCGATCCAGCCGCCCTTTCTGTTCTTGGGCGAAGCGTCGATCAATGCGCACGGCGCTAACGCCAAGTATAAAATCAGCGGCCAGGAGTTTTTCTTGCAGGGACATTTTAAGGATAATCCCGTGTTGCCCGCATCCATTATGTTAGAGGCGCTCGGCCAGCTCGCGGTGTTATTTTTGCTGGAAGGCCAAATCGGCGAAGCGGGCAAGGTGGTCGACCACCGTACTATTTTCTTCACCTCCTGCGAAGGCGTCCGTTGCCACCGTATCTGCAAACCGGGTGATGTGCTTATTCTTTCAATTAAACCCAAGCGTTTGAAGTCGCCGCTTGCGACCTTCGAGGGCCAGATCCGCGTCGGACAGGAAAAAGCCGCAATTGCGGAGGAAATTACCCTCACCTTTGGCTTTGCCGAAGAAGTCGCGCAACCGGTCCAGAATTCTCAATCAACTCCGGTGACCGCTCCGACGCAGGCCGCCGTCAATGCCTGAACGAGTCTGATGCCGGTCCACGTGACTGCGGGGATTGACCGGCCGGGCAAAAGTATTTTGCTCAGCCACCAAGCTACCGCGCCTCTCGCAGTGAGTGTCACGGTCTAATTTCTCATGCGGAAAGTCTATATTACCGGCGTCGGTTTCATCACAAGTATCGGGAATGATGCTGCGTCTGTTTCCGAGAGCTTGCGTGAGTTGCGTCATGGCATGGTGCAATACGCCCCGTTTCAAAAAGCCGATATTCCGGTGAAAGTGGCGGCGCCGATCCGGGATTTTATCACCGAAACCACCGACGCCGAGGACTGGGTTTTTCCAGCGCGCTACACCATCCGGCGCGAAGCGCTTCGCGGCATGGCCCCTCATGGCGTCTATTCCTATTGTGCGATGCAGCAGGCGGTGGAGGATGCAAAATTGACCGAAGCCGATTGGTCGAATCCTCAGACCGGACTCTACGCGGCCTCGGCCGGATCACCTTTTCTCCTCGGCCATCACTTGGAGCGGATGCGCAAGATGGGTGTCATGCGGTGCGCTCCCTTGGGGGTGGTGGCGGCGATTTCCGGCACGGTGAATTTCAATTTGGTTTCGCAGTTTAAAATCAAGGGCGCCTCCGCCGGATTTTCCTCTGCGTGTGCGTCCTCGGCTCATGCGATTGGTTTTGCCTACGATGAGATTGCGATGGGCCGGCAGAAACGGATGTTCGTAGTCGGGGCTGAGGACGGAAACGTTGAGAGCATTTTGCCGTTCGCGGGCATGCGCGCATTGTCGCTGCAGACTGATCCTTCGATTGCATCGCGACCGTTTGATGCGTCCCGGGATGGTTTTGTCGGCACGGGCGGTGCGGCGGTTTTAGTGTTGGAAAGCGAAGAGGAAGTGAAGCGCCGCCGGGCCAAAATTTATTGCGAAGTGGCGGGTTGGGGTCAGGCCTCCGACGGTTACAATGTGGCGATTTCGCACCCGGAGGGCACGGGCTTGCGCATGGCCATCGAAAACGCGCTTAACTATTCCGATACCACCGTCGATCAGGTGGATTACGTGAATGCGCACGCCACCTCCACGCCGATCGGAGATATTTCGGAGGCGAAGGCGCTGAAGGCAATTTTTGGTCATTCCCCGACGCGTCCGGCCATCAGCAGCACTAAGGCGCTTACCGGCCATGGGCTGTCACTGGCCGGCGCGATGGAAGCGGGTTTCTGCGCCTTGGCGATCAAGGAAGGTTTCATGCCCGGCTCCGCTCATATTACCAAACTCGAACCGGCCTGCGAGGGATTGAATATCATCCGCGCGACGCTGCCGCATCGTCCGAATGTGGTGCTCAGTAACAGCTGTGGTTTTGGCGGAGCCAATGTGTGCTTGGTTTTCCGTTCGGTCTGATGCGCATGAGCTCGGCCGTACTCTCAACCCGTTACCGCACCGCTTTTGTCACCGGCGCGAGCACGGGGCTGGGGCATGCGTTTACGGAAATGTTGTTGGCGGGCGGCGTCGAAGTGTGGGGGACGTCCCGCGATCCGAAGCGTCTGACTGCGCGGGAAAAATTTCACGCGGTGGCGCTCGAACTGGGCGATGGAGCGGAGGCGGAAAATGTTTTTTTAGCGGCAGAGAGCGCGGCCGGCGGATTCGATCTTGTCATTAATAACGCCGGCTTTGGCGCATTCGGCGCCTACGCCCATACTGATTTTTCGGTCTGGGAAGCGCAGTTTGGGATGATGTTGGTCAACACCGCACGCTTGAGTCACGCGGCGCTGCGCGGAATGTTGGCGCGGCGGCGGGGTGCGCTCGTCAATATTTCATCCATTGCCGGAGAATTTGGGATGCCGTATCAAGCAGTCTATAATGCAACCAAGGCCGGACTTTCGGCGCTGAACGAAAGCCTGATGTATGAATTGCACGGCACCGGAGTCATCGTGATTGATTTTCGTCCCGGCGATTATCGCACTGATTTTGACGGTTCGGTCCGGCGACCACCGCAGGCCGCAGCGTTGGCGGCGGACGCGGTTAACACAGTGCGGATGGCCCGGGTCTGGGCTGCTTTTGTGGGGATGATGCAATCCGGTCCGGCGCCGGCGCACGCGGCTGCTTCGCTGCGGCGCGCGCTGCTTCGCGGACGCAGCGGTACCGTGCGCACGGGGCGTTTTTTTCAGGCGGTTCTCGGTCCCTTCCTCGCGCGTTTCGGCTCCCTCTCGCTGCGGCGTCGCGTTCAGGAAAAATACTTCGGTCTCTAACATGGCACGTGTTCGCATCCTTGTTCTCTCTTCCAGCACCGGCGCCGGTCATGACGCGCGCGCGCAGGCGTTCGCCGAGTGGTGCTTTGAACTCTACCGGCACGAGATCGATGTGCGCATCGAACAGATGTTGGAAAAATCATCCGGATTTTTCAGTGCGGGAGTGAATTTTTATAATTGGATCCAGAAAAAATCCCCGTGGATTCACAAGGCGTTCTATTTATTCGTCGAGTTATTGAGCCTGCTGAATCGTCGCTCCGTGAGCTTTGGCCGGGTGTATTATGAAGCCGTGCTCAAGGAATACCGGCCGCATTTGGTTTTCAGTGTGCACGACTGCCTCAATCGCGGCTATTTTCAGATGGCCAAGAAAGTCCTCGGTCCGACCAAGGTGCGTTGCGCCACGTATTGCGGCGAATTCTCGGGCGGCTTTGGCTACAGCGCCAATTGGGTCGAGCCCAGCGCTGATCTTTATATCTCGCGTACATCCACCGCGCGCGATTACGCGGTTAAGTTGGGCATGCCGGTTGAACGCACGCGGGTGCGCGGACACATGATGAAACCGCGGCAACATCTCGAGCTATTGAAACCGGAGGTGCGGCGGTCTTTTCTCGAGGAAAACTTGGAATTGCGTCCGGATTTTTTCACCGTGTTTCTCGCCACTGGTGGCAACGGAGCCAACAATCACCTCGAATTGCTGGAACAACTGCTGCCGTACGCGGACCGGCTGCAAGCCGTGGTGATCTGCGGGAAAAATCGTGAGGCTTATAATCAATTGGTGCACTGGCGCACGGAACATCCGCAGTTCAATTGCTTCGTCGATGGATTTTCTGATGAGGTTCACCTGTTGATGCAGGTCAGCAATGTCATCGTCACACGCGGTGGGACGACGACCTGCGCCAAGGCGCTCCATTTTGGTTGCACGATCATCTTCAATGGCATCGGGGGGATCATGCCTCAGGAGGAATTGACGGTAAAATTTTTTCAGCGCGGCGCGGGTGTGCCGAGCATCGCAAATGCGGCTGATTTCGGTCGGCTGATCGAATCATGGATGAGTTACCCGCCGGGCTTTGAAGCGCTGCGCGATAAATTTCTTCAGCTCCGTTACGAAGAAAATCCGACGGTGGTCATTCAGGAGTTGGTCGATTTGGCTCAGGAAGCATCGGGCACGAAATTGAAAGCGGGTCCGTTTCCGGCGAAACTGCGGCAAACGCACTAAATCGCCCTATTGAAGGGATAAAATACCTTTCCGCTCCTTCGGGCCGGCTGGGTTTAGCTGTTTGTGTCGGCGTACTTGAGGTGACCTGGGTGAACGTTTTTGCGCCAAAGTAGCATTACTGATTTTGCGGCTTAAGTTGTGGTCCGATTTGTCCGATAGGGGAGGGAATGAACAAAAACAGCTCCCTTCCGGGCTTGGGCCGCGTTGTCCTAGTCTCACTTATTTGCGGTGCGCTCGCCGGTTTGGCTCGTGGCGCCATTCCTCTTGGCAGCAACAGCAATGTCCAAATTGGTGGATTTATCGGTCAAGGCTACATCGTGACCGATGGAAATAATTATCCTTTTGAGGACAAGGACGGCACCTTCGATTTTCGCGAAATGGGCGTAAACGTTTCGACGACCGTGGGTGACCATTTGCGCATCGGCGGCCAGCTCTTTGCCCAGAGACTCGGTAACTACGGTGAGGATAAGGTGAAGCTCGATTGGGCGGTTGCCGACTACAATTTCAGGCAGGAATTCGGCATTCGGCTCGGCCGGGTAAAGTATCCGAAGGGACTTTACGGTGAGTCGCTCGACCTCGATGCCGTACGTCCTTTTATTTTCCTGCCGATGTCGCTCTACAATCCGGTGGTGCGCGATTTCAATTCTGCGTTCAACGGCGGCATGTTTTACGGCAACGTGAACGCCGGTAAAGCTGGCAGCGTTGACTACAAGATTTTCTATGGTGCGATTCCCGTTAATCCTGACCAAGGCGTGGCGGATTTCTTTAATACGACTGGGCTCTATGCATCGCCGGGCGTCACTTATCTGCACATCGACCACACGGCCGGTGGCCAGCTCCAGTGGAATACTCCGGTGAATGGACTCAAGACCGTCCTTTCCTATTCCTATCTCAACGGTTTGGACGGGATCGGTAAGTTTTCCGCCTACCCTGTGGCTAATGTGGCGCTGCACACGGATCGCTACGAATACACGACTCTCTCAGCGGAGTACATTCGTGACCAATGGACGTTCGCGGCGGAATGGCAGCGGGTTGCCGGAACCTTTAATGTCATCACGCCGTTCGGCACTTCGATCAGCGAATCGAAAGTCTCAAATTGGTACGTCTCGGCGGCCCGGCGGTTGAACGATAAATTTGAAGTCGGAGCCTATTACTCTTCGGAAGAAAATGATAACGCCTCGCCCGGTTCGCCCTCTGGTGGGAATCATAATCGCGATTGGGCTTTGAGCCTGAAGTACGAGCTCAACGAACATGTGATCATCAAGCTCGAGGGACACTCGATCAACGGCACTTACGACATGTTTAATACGGTGCGGACGCCCAATTCCGTGCTGAAGAACCACACCGATTACGTCGCGATTAAGACGACGCTCAGCTTCTAAGCCGAGCCCTTCTTGCCTGATAAGCTATTAAATAATTCTTCAATGAAACCCATTTCCTTCCGCTGTGTGCTGGTGTTGCTCGCGCTCATCACGACACCTGTCTTCGCCGCTCCGGCGATCATCGCGAATAAAAACGTGGCCGGCGAAAAGCTCGATGCCGCCACTCTCAAAGCTGTCTTCCTGGGCAAGAAAATTGCCTGGGACAAAGCCGGCCGCGTCACGCTCGCCGTGCTCAAGGCGGGCCCGGTCGCGGAAGAATTCCTCAAGGGTGCCGCTGAAATGTCCGTCAGTGCCTTTAACAATCATTGGCGTCGTCTCGCCATGACTGGTGGCGGCACGGCGCCCAAGTCCTTTGAAAAAGAGGACGAGCTCAGGAAATTCGTCGCCGAGACACCCGGCGCGATCGGATTCGTCGATAGCGCGACGGCCGATGCCTCCGTCGCCGTGCTCACCGTCGCACCGTAACGCACTGACGCCGCGCCCACTCCGCCATCGTTTTTTTCGCCGCCCTTAATTTCGGATTCATCCCGAACCTTCGTTCCTCCCATGTCCGGTCCTACCGCCACCAAGTCCAGCCTCACCCTCAAGCGCGCTTTTCTTTGCGTGACTCTCGGCTTCGTGTTTCTCGCGATCCTGATTGTCGTACTCGGAGCGACCTCGTTCCAACTCTCAAAGAACGGGACGGCGCGGAGCGCCGAGCTTAGCGAGCGGTTGCTGCCGGCCTTGGAATCAATGTCCGGACTGCAGGAAGCCGTGCTCAAATACAATCTCTCGAATCTGGAGTTTGTGACCGGCCGCGACGAAGAGATCCAGGCGCGCAAGCTCGCGGCGGCCGCCGGCTATCGCAAAAATGTCGATCAGCATGCCGCCGAGTTGGCTCGCCGGCTTGATTCGGCGAGCGCCCGTACGTTGCAGGAAAATGTCACCACGGCGCTCAAGACCTACGACGAATCCATCGCACGCCTCCAGCAATCGCTCAAGGCCAACGAATTTGACCAGGCGATGAAGATCCTCGACGGCGATGTGGCTAAAAATTACGCGGCGATCGAAGTGGCACTGACCGGCCTCAGTCGCTTTGTGTTTGATCTTTCAAATCGGAACGGTCTCGCCACCCAGGAAATTCTTGAACGCAACCTCGGCACGACGCTGGTGCTGAGCGCCGCCATCGC
>JANYFP010000210.1 GCA_025362555.1 Verrucomicrobiota bacterium | reverse complement strand
TTGCTGAAAAACGGCTGACCATGAACGCGCCAGCTTCAGCGCGCACTTCGGCCGGAATGACGCGTTGGCTGATTATTTTACTGATGCTGGGTTGGTTGGCCTTTGTTTTTATCCCTTGGCCGACAAAGCGGAATAAAATGGTTAATAGAATTCCGCTCGAACACTTTCTCGTCTCAAAACTTAATGCCGTCGGGTTGCCCGATAATCCGGATTATGATGGATTGCCGGAAATTTTCGAAATCTGGTCGGCCAAGGCTGAATGGAAAGACGGCCGAACCCGGTTTGCTTACTGGCATCCGGTGATGAGAACCTATTCATATTATTTCGAGGCGGTCCGCATGGAAGGGAAATTTCATTTCACGGAAATCGCGGAGCCCAAGGAGGCCAATTTCTACTGGGATGAAAGTCTGGGTGAGGAGTGCCCGATCCGCTTTTACGTCGCAGTACCCGTAGCCCGCCGCGATCCGGTTGGTTCGAAATTTGAAGGTGAACCGGCCAGCAGCTCTGAGCTGAAAAGCGATGTTCCGTTGATAAAGGAACAACCAAAGAACTGATTGCAGGTCTTAATTTTTGTTCTTTATGAAGCCAATTGATTCCCACCCGATTCTTAGCTGCGCCGACGCCAAAACGTGGGAAGCGGGTTTGTTGAAAGACGAGGTGGCCGAGTGGGAGGCGATGCAGCGAGCGGGGAGGGCGATTGCTCGGGCGATCGAAGAGGATTTTTTGGAGATCGGCGGGCTCCCGATTTCGGCCCGATTGCTGGTGCTCGTTGGCAAGGGCCACAACGGGGGCGACGCACTCTTGGCGGCGCGTTCGATGGTGGAGAAGTATCCGCAGGCCGAGGCCGATGTGCTGCTCTGTTTCGGAGAATCCGCGCTGCGTCCGCTCGCGCGACGCTCACTCGATCACTTGCGCGAAATCTTCGGCCACCGCGCTAATGTGCGCTCTGTTTCTGGCCTGAGCGCGAGTGAGCGCGTTGATCTACTCGGCCAAGGCTACGATCTCTGTTTGGACGGCATATTCGGTTTTCAATTTCGTCCGCCGATGGACGACACCACCGCCGAAGTAATCGCGCGGGTGAATACGCATCCGCGCATTAAATTTCGCGCCGCAGTGGATCTGCCGAGCGGCATGGGTGACCTGAGTGCCGCGACCGTTTTTCGCGCCGACTTCACTTACGCTACGGGCATTGTGAAGTCGCCCGCCGTGGCCGAAATCAACGCTGCGTGCGTCGGACGACTGCGTTACCTCGATCTCGGTTTTTTTGCGCGTGCGCGTGTTGTCTCCAATGTGCCGAAGCAAGTTCTTCTGCCTTCGGTGCTCACGCCGCTCGCTGAGCTGCGCCCAGCGCAATCCGACAAGCGAACCTATGGACACCTGTGCATCGTTGGCGGTTCACACCGTTATCCTGGCGCAGTGATTTTGGCGGTTCGCGCTGCTTTGCGCAGCGGGGCGGGATTGGTCACGGCATTTGTGCCGGAGGAACTTGCCCCTCATGGCGCCACGCAACATCCAGAAGTGATGTGGGTCGGTTGTCCGCTGACTCGTGCGGGCGGCTTGGGGTTGACGAGTCTGTCGCTGCTGAGGGAACCGTTGAAGCGAGCGACGGCTCTCTTAATTGGTCCGGGTTTGGGTGCGGATCAGGAGACTCTCGAACTCGTCCGCCAACTTGTATCGGAGGCGAACGTACCGGTGGTCTTGGACGCTGACGCGCTGCGGACCGAAGTGATCAGTGCGTTGCAGGGGAAACCGTTTGTGTGCACGCCCCACGCGGGTGAATTTAAACGCATCGCAGGCGCACACGGAATAGAAGAATTTTGCGAAACAAGCGGAGCGATTGTCGTATTGAAGGGCCCGCTGACCCGAATTGTAGGTCGGGCTTTACGCCCGACTGGATCTCCGGACGTCGGGCATAAAGCCCGACCTACGTCCTACTATTCACCTTTCGGCGGTCCGGTCCTGGCGCGCGGGGGCAGCGGTGACATGCTGGCGGGGTTGATCGGTGGCTTGCTGGCGCAAACTCCGGAGAGTCCCTTGCTCGCGGCCTGTCGTGGAGTGGTTTGGCACGGAATGGCGGCCGATTTACTGGCTCGCACTCATGGGCAGGTGGCCGTAGAAAATTCCCAACTACTCGAGCAGCTTGGGCCGGCGCTCACCCTTCCCCATGCCAGACTCATTGACAGAGCGGCAGGCGTTCATGGTTCTGAACGACCTGCCTAATATCGGCCCCATCACCCTCAATCGCCTGCTCGAAGAATTCGGCAACGATCCGCGTGAGATTCTCCGGACGGAAAAACGTCGGCTCGAATCGGTACGCGGCGTCGGCCCCGAAACGAGCGCTGCCCTCGTGAATTGGCGAACCCATTTCGATTTGCCTCGCGAGGAGGAGCGCATCGCGAAAGCGGGCGCGGCCTTCATTACGACGCGTGACATCGGATACCCGAAGTTGTTGAAGGAAATCAATGATCCGCCCATCGGGCTTTATCGAAAAGGAAATTATCTGTTTGAGCAGCCCTGCATGGCGATTGTTGGCAGCCGGCGTACGACACTTTACGGCCAATCCATCGCGAAGAAGCTCGGCGCACAGTTGGCCCAACTCGGGTTTTGCGTAGTGAGCGGACTCGCGCGCGGCATCGATACGGCGGCTCACGAAGGCGCTTTATCCGTGGGCGGAAAAACAGTGGCCGTACTCGGGTGCGGCATTGATATCGTTTATCCGCCGGAGAATCTCGATCTGTATCGCCGCATTGCGGAGACGGGGGCAGTGCTCTCGGAGTTTCCGTTTGGCCGCAAAGCGGACCGGCAAACTTTCCCGATGCGGAATCGCGTAGTCTCAGGAATCTGCGAGGGCGTGGTCGTCGTGGAGAGCGACGTGAGTGGCGGGGCAATGATCACGGCGCGGTTTGCGGGCGAGCAAGGGCGGTTGATTTTTGCGGTGCCGGGCCGCATCGACCAGGCGACGAGTCACGGTTGTCACCAACTCATTCGCGATGGTGCGACGCTGTTCACGAGTGTGGATGATATTCTGTCGGAATTGAATTACCTTGATGGATTGCATCCGAGAACCGCCAAGTTGACGGAAGATGAACCTGATTTATTGGAGCGCCTCATGCCCGTGCTGAATGGGGCAGAACAGAAAATTGTCGCGGCTTTCGAAGGTGGTTCGATTCTTGGGATTGATGGACTGGCGGAAGTTACCGGGTTGCCTGCATCGGAAATTTCTGCGGCATTGATGGGGCTCGAATTGAAACGAATGGTCGCCAAGCGCGCCGACGGAGCATTCGAGGCGCGCGCACCGGGGTGACGCCGTTGGATTATGTAGGTCGGGTTTTATGCCCGACATGCCGCGAATTCTGTCGGGGATAAACCCCGACCTACATTCGAACTGTCGCACTCCTACGGCCCATCGCTTCGTCCCATCACGCGGTCGTCCTTGAGCAAATAAGCGCTGCGTTCGGTGATGAAATCTTTGAGGCTCGGAGCGGCATCGCCATCGCGCGATCCAGGGGTCGGGTCTTGATCGAGCTCCTGGACAAAGTGCACGTAACTCGTGGCGCGATGGGTTTCTTTGCTCACGTCAGCTGCGATTAGGTTGTGGTAGCGTTTCGCGATTGGCCCGAGTTTGTTCCAATTGAGCCAATTCTCGGTGATGTCGCGCACGTACTCAAGGTAACGGGTTCGCAGCACGGGAACACTCAGCAGCTTGGTGAGCAGGGGACGATTTGTTTCGTCCAGTGCACTCAGCGGGTCGAGCTCTTCACTAAAAGTTATCAGCGTGCGTGATTCGCCGCCGCCTCGTCCGCCGCGACCGAGGCGCCACGGGCCCACGTCAACCGCGCCACCGACGCCGTAGCCGTTGGGGTCCCTTTTCCCTCGGCCTGGTTCCTCTTTCGTCCCGTCGTTACTGATCGATAGGTCGTGTTTGGCGATATAGGTTTGGTCTGCTTGAAAAACGGTGCGTGAAAAAAGTTCGGTGAATCCGCGCTGCAGGGCGGCTTTCGTCAGGACCGCGGGTTTCGAGCTGCTCCAGCGATCAAACCACTGCGAAAAACAGTTGATTACTTCCTCGCTCGTTAGCTGGTTGTCCCCGTTTGCATCCATCGCCTTGAAGAAATCCTGTCCGATAATTCCGGCAGGATCATCGCGGCCGTAGGTTTGCTTCGTGTGGCCATCCGCGATCGAGGCGGGCGTGATCAGTCCGCGGAATTTGAGGAGGAATTGTTCCCGGGTGATCTTTCCGACAATATCTTCATCCATCACCAGGAACCACGAGCGGGCAAAGGTGAGCCATTCGTCGCGGGTGATTTTTTCGTTGAAGTCACTGTCGGCCTTGTTGACGAAGCTGTAACTCAGAAGCATCGCGAGGTCGGTGCCGCTTTGACGCGGGAAGTCCTTTGGATTGTTGCTTCGCGGTGCTGGATTACTCGGGGATTTATCCGTGGGGTTTTCGCCCGGTCCACGCTTGTCGCCGGCCGGCGCTGGGTTGTTGGACGGTGGCCCGCTCCGCCGTGATCGATTGCCGTATTCACTGATTTCCACGAGTCGAAAACTGGCTTCCGACTCCTGCGGGATCAGGTGAAAGTGTCCGTCGGTCGTGAGGTAAAGTCCGTATCCGCCCGTGCTGCTGCCATAACCGTTTTGGTTGATCAGAACATTTTCCAAGGCGAGACACCGGAGGGCGCTGTCAATATCCAGGTGAGCGGCGAGAGCGGCTTCGAGTTGGTTTGTGGACGAATCCTTCAAGGCTTGGCAGAGAGCGATCAGAGCCGTCCACGCGGCGGGATTTTCGGGTGACTCAAGGTGATAAATTCCCCGATAGGCGTCCGCTTTGTCGCCGAGATAAGAGAGATTTCCGGCCGGTGATACGGTCCAGCGTGCGCCGGCGGTGGTCTGAAAGTTTTCCTGGAGGAAGTTTTCATCGAGTGGCTGCGTGCTCACGTAGACACCCCAACTTTCCCCGTTGATCACGACGCGCACAAAATTCGCTTTGGGCGCTGGGAGATAATGGCCTGCGACGGTGGAGTAGAGCATCGTGCGCAGAACCGTCGGATCGGTGGTGGCATCGAGCAATCGAAGCTGATGTTGACCGTTGATTTTTTGGCCGGCAACGGTGGCGTCGAGCGTAAGTTCGAGGGAGCGCTTGTAGCCCTCGGCGGGCGCGGGAAGCGCGATTGGAGGGTGGAAATGAATGCCGACTCCGCCATAGTTTTTGCCGTCCAACGTGAGGCGAGCGGGGACGAGAACGTCGGTGCGCGCGAAGTCAGTCAGTTGTTTTTCCCAATCGGTATCGTCGAATTCGAGAAAAAGCGTGCGCAGCGTCTCGGGGTCGTAGAGGGGTTTGTCAGGGA
>JANYFP010000196.1 GCA_025362555.1 Verrucomicrobiota bacterium | reverse complement strand
ACCTGGATTGATTCGGCTGCCAACGCGTGCGGCAGGTCGGACTCTCGGCCCGCTGATTCACGGTCGGGTTCAAGTGATGGCAGGACAATGTCGGAAATGATCCCGTCGCGTTGCACCGACTTCCCATCTGGTTGATAAAATCGTTGGGCGGTGAGGCGCAAGGTCCCCCAGTTTGCTGCTTCGCTGGCGCTCACGCCCTGCTGGGCTTTGGCGAGCTCAATGTAATTTTGCACCGTGCCTTTGCCGAAAGTTGACGCAGCGCCTACAATGAGGGCGCGTCGATGGACTTTCATGGCTCCGGCAAAAATTTCACTGGCCGATGCGCTTTCATTGGAAGTGAGAACTATGAGTGGACCGGTGAATACGGGGCTGCTTTCTTTGATCGGCATCGGAACAATTGAGCCGTCCAGATTTCGGCAATGCATCACGACTCCGCTTGGCAGAAACAGTCCGCTCAAAGCCACGGCCTCGGGCAGAGCGCCCCCGGGGTTGTCGCGTAAATCAATGACGAGGCCGTCCAATTTTTGCAGGCCGTTCATTTGACCCAGCAATTCCCTGACATCAGCGGTGGCACTGGTGGCGGACGGACCTTGTCCCGCGGCATAGAATGACGGCAGATTAATCCAGCCGATTCTTTGGCTGTCGCCCGACGGATTGGGAACCAGACTGATGGCCCCGTGGGCGCGTTCGGCCCCGAGCAGCACGCGCGTTCGTTCCAAGGTGATTTGTTGGCGCTGAGCACTGCCGAGAGCGTGGTAGGTGAGTTGGAGTTTGGTTCCGGGCTGGCCACGCACCAGGGCTACGAGTTCGCGCAGTGGCCTCACGCTTGCCTCGATGCCGGGGCCATCGCCGTCGCGCAGTTCATCAATGATATCGCCGGCCTGCAGGTCTGATTGGAGATCGGCCGGGCCACCTGGCTGGACAGAGGAAACAACGCACAGGCCATTTTCTTTGTGCAAATCAAGCCCTGCCCCAGCGACGGCATTTTCCATGCCCACCGCGAATTCTCGGGCGGAATCGGCGGAAAAATAACCGCTGTGGGGATCGAAGGAGCGGATTAGCGAGTCGAAAAAGCGTTCGCGCACCGCAAGTGAATCCATGGCGGCGATCTGCCGTCCCATCTCATCGTAGTGTTGGCCGATGATCGCGGCCGCGGCCGCCGGGTTGCGACCCTGGAGGATTTCACGCAACACTTGCTCTTTCAGCCAGAGTTCCCAGCGCCGACCGAGGGGCGCGCGGTCCTTCGCTGCATCGGGTCCTTTGTAATCGATAAATTCTTCGTCGAGGGAGAAATCGAAATCGCGTTTGAGTTGCTGAGAAATCCAAGCACGGCGCTCCTGCGTACGGGTGACGAAGAGATCAAAAATCTCAAAGGCGGGCTGCAAATCACCCCGGAGCAAGTAGACTGATTTGAAGGAACGATCAAAACGGGTGTGAATAAAATCGATATCGTCCGCCGTGAGGAAATCGTGGTCAGCATCCAGTTCGTCCAAGAAGCGTGCGATCATCTCCTTGTTTTCAATATCGCGGAACGAGCGGCCGGAGTAATGGTAGTTCTGCAGCAGATCGACCACGAGCCGCGCCTCCCGTTGCAGTTGCTGTTTTTCCGCCGTGGTGAGCTGGGCGTCGATTGAGCCGGCCTTGGCTTCTGGCACGGCGATTGGGGCCAGCAGCAGTTGGACGATGAGGAAAAAAATGCCGAACTGTTTGCGGTCGCTCATTAATTGGGGCGGATAGAATCTGGCAGTGCGGGTTGCTCGTCGTCAACAGAAGGATGCCTGCGCCGGCATTCCGATTGTTGGCAATTTTTTGCAGCCGGGCATTGTCCGTGATGTCCGCTGGGCGAGGGAAGACACCCGAAAGGATTTTCTTTACTAGACTGGTTTACCCTTCACGGTCAAAATTATGCTCCTGCGCCAGCCGACCGGCCTCTTTGTATTGAGTGCTACCTTTTTTCTCTTCGCTTCCGCAGGGTTCCGTTTGTCGACAGTTGGGACCCGGCAATAAACATTCAGATGGAATCAAAAACTAACGACCGGCCGCTTCATCTTGTTTTCTGGCTGATGCTGGCCGCAGCCCTTTGGTCGTGGAGTCTCGCGTGGCATGGCAGTCTGTTTGATGCCCACACTTTTCGTCAGACGCAGACGGCAATCACGGCTCATTGGATTAAACAGGACGGCTTCCGCTTGGACTATGAGACGCCGATCTTTGGGCCGCCTTGGTCGATCCCGTTGGAGTTTCCCCTCTATCAATGGGGTGTGGCCCAACTCAGTCGCGCCACTCAACTCCCGCTTGAGCAAAGTGGCCGGGCGATCAGTATTCTCTTTCTCCTCGCCACGTTGCCTGCCGTATTTTTGTTGGCTGGTCTTGCCCGCGTGAACGGCGCCGGACGATTGCTGGTCGTTGCCGCAGTGCTGTCATGTCCGATCTATTTGTTTTATGGGCGGTCGGTCATGATCGAGACCACGGCGTTGTGTTTTTCGACGTGGTTTCTGGTGGCCACTGGAATGGCTGTCCGGGAGTTGAGTTGGCGTTGGTCGATGCTCGCCGCGATCAGCGGGACACTCGCGGCGCTGACCAAGGTGACGACCTTTGCGCTCTTTGGATTTCCGGCGGCGGTACTCGCGCTTTGGCTCTGCTGGACGTATCGGCCAGCCCGATCGCAATCGGTCAGCAGATGGCCGCGAGCAGTCATGCTCGGTGGTTTGCCGGTGTTTGTCGCGGCGGCGATCGGAGGCTGGTGGGTGCGCCACACGGATGCGGTCAAGACCCCCAATCCCTTCAGTCATTTTCTTCGGTCGACGGAATTGACCTCGTGGAATTGGGGCACGCTGGAGCAGCGTTTCTCAGGCGCGATCTGGCAGGAGTTTTGGCGGAATCTGTCGCAATCAGTCATCGGCGAACCGGCTCTCGTCGTGCTGCTGATTTGTGTGGTGGTGGTGGCAGGGTGGTGGCGGCGCTGGGCCGCCATCGGTGCCACCGCCTTCGTGCTGGGCCCCCTGGTTTTCATCAACCTTTATTACCGTCACGATTATTACTATTGTGCCAATTCCCTCCTGTTGACGTTCAGTGCGGGCCTCTTGCTTGCAGGAATGTGGGTATCGCCACTGCTCCCGCGTGGAGTCAAAGTAATGCTGCTGGTAATCTTTTTCAGCTCTCAACTTTTAACTTTCTACCGCGGGCTGGGCTACAATCATCGCCGGGAATTGCCTCAGCCGCCGGAGATCGCCTCCGTTATTCGCCAGGCGGTGCCGCCCGACGGGGTCGTGCTCATCTACGGGTGGGATTGGAACTCACTCATTCCGTATTATTCCGAGCGTCGAGCTGTTTTGGTGCCGGGCGGACGGGAGGCGGAAGGGCAGGTCCTCCTCGAAATTCTCGGAAAACTTCCTCCCCGTCGAATCTCGGCCATGCTCATTCATCGGGAATTGTTTGATGCTCCAACTGCGCTCATTCAGGAACGCACCTCCCGTTTCGGCCTATTGCCTGTGCCGGTCGCCACCAGCCAGGACGGTGATTTGTATCTTTCCAAGGAAGCGGCCGAGCAACTTCTCCTCCAATTGGCGGGGAAGAGTTTTTCGCAGGTAACTTTTCCCTCGGTGAAGGCTGTGGGTATTCAGGTCGCAGAAGGGCAGTCGTCCGATCTTTCCCAGGTCGAACTTTCCATGGTCAGTCCGACCTCAAGCCACTCCCATAGTTTATTTGGAATCAGCCGGGGGAATATTGGGACGCAGATGATTCTTAATGCGCATGCTCCGGCGGAAATCTGGATTACCCCTCCTCCCGGAGCCACCCATCTCATCGCCGAGTTTGGCTTAAACGAAGGCGCTTATTCGGGTAAATTACCGTTTACCGACGGTGTCGGCGTCACGATTTCAGAAAAACAACTCAATGGTCCACCTCGCATTATTTTCCGGCGCGAGCTTGATCCGGTAAATAATCCGGCCGATCGCGGCATGCAAAAAATTGAATTGAGCAACGCCGAGCCGTTTATCGGCGAAATGCTCTTTCAATTTGATGCGGGTCCCAACGGGAAGATGGAAAAAGACTGGGCGTATTGGGCCCACATCGAGATTCGTTAGTGGTTATTTTGCGAAGACGCTCTCAAGCGGGATCACGCGTAGATTCTCGGGCTTGATTGAGAGCTTGCGCGCGCCGATGCGTTTGTCGTCGTCGAGCAATTCCTGCGGCTTAGCCGACTCATACTTCATCTCGGACGGTGCGTCGGATAGGAGCTGTTGCTTTAATCCCTCCGCGTCGTCAGTCACGCACACCACGTGGAGGTTTTTGGCGGAAAGATGTTTCTTGAGCGCTGCATTGACGTCGGCGACCGTGAGCTTGGTTAGCCCGTCGCGCATATATTTAGTATATTCAGGCGTGCCGTAGAAGCGACTGTCGAGCGCATAGCCGAGCTGTTGCGATTGGCTGGCTGTCAGTAAGAATACATTCTTCGAGAGGTACTCGCGCGTCTTGGCAAAGTCCTGCTCCGTCATTCCTTTTTCGACCAAACGGTCGAGCTCGTCGATCGCGATGCGGAGGGCGTGATGTGCGGTGGCGGGCTTGACCGGACGTATCCAGATCTCGAATAACTGCGCGCGCCGCGCGTCGTTCGGTGCCGGGAAAAATTGGAACATGCCCCCGCGGAAGGCTTCGATGTACGCGTAGTCACCGTAGTTCATGCCACGGATTTCGCGGATGCGTTGGTAAAGGTGGCTCATGGTTGAGCGGTGTTCCCCGAGCCAGGTGCGCGCGAGGTACAGGGCCACAAAATCCGGATCGCCGCGCACCACGTCGAGGGGAGAGCCGAGGGAGATCGCCGTCGCAATGGTCTTCTTCTGAATGATGTCGACCTCAATGCCGGCTGGTTTGTGCGCGATTGGTTTGGGTGCTAGGGTTGATTTCCCCTGGGGTAACACCGCGAGATCGTGGCGCAGCCGGGCTTGAAATTCATCAGGAATATCGCCCGCGAGGCCAACGATGAGATTGGCCCGCGTGTAGTGCTCGGCGACAAACTGCTTGATGTCCCCGAGTGTGATCGCGTCGATGCCTGCGACCGTGCCTTGCGCGGGATGGCCGTAACTGGAACCGGCATAGATCGCCGACTGCAGTGCTTCCTTGCCGAGCTCCTCATCGTTATTGGTCCGCAGATTCTGAATGAGGTCGTTTCGTGCGTTCTGTTTGATCCGCGTGAAATCCTCGTCACGCCAACCCGGATTAAGTAACTGTGGCAGCACGGTGTCGGCATACAGCGCAAGGTTATCGGCATGAATCGAGCCGCTGAATGTCGTCATCTCGCGATCGACGCGGGTGCCGAAATCGCCGGCGATGGGAAACAGGCGCTTCTCAATCTCATCGATGCGCAGTTGCGCGCTGCCCGCGTCTGAAATCATCGCGGCTGAGAGCGCCGCGAGACCTTCCTTGCCTTGCGGGTCGCGCGCGGAGCCACAAAGGAACTGCAGCTTGAAGTTAAGCTGACGGTTCGGGCTTTTTTGCACGACGAACTCGATGTCCGCGCCCGGAGTAGTGGTTGTATCGCCGCCGGTAACCAACGAGGCGAGGGTGGGTTGTTTTTCGATGCCCGCCGCGAGCGGCTCGAATGACAGGGTGGCCACCACCATGCGCTCGTCGCGAAAGTATTTCTGCGCGGCCGCGAGCAAGTCGGCCGGAGTCAGGGTGTCGTAGAGCTTGAACAGATTGTTGAGCGTGTCGTACGAGCGCCGGAAGCGAACATAGCGCGCCAGCGTTCCTGCGATCGCTTCGGTGTTATCGAGGCGGCGGGCGAAGCCGTAGCGATTATTCGATTTCGCCTCGGTCAGGCGTTTGGCGTCAACCATTTCACTTCGCGCGAGCGCGCACGTTTTGAGGATCGCGTCGCGCACGGTGATCGCGTTCTTGCCGTCGATCAACTCGGCACTGATGCCGGTGAGTGACGGATCCTGACTGGCGGCGTTTTCATAGGAGAATTCGGTGACTTTTTGTTCAGTAACAACGAGTTTCTGGTAAAGGTCCGAAGTGGTGCCGAACCACAGTTCCTGTAACAGATCGAGCGCGACGGAATCCTTTTCGGATTCGGAGAACGCCGGGCCGTGAAAGCCGACGACGATCTGGGGTGACGTTTTCTGCTGCCAAGGAACGTGCGCATAAACTGGTCCCTTGGGCTCAGGCTCGACTGGAATAGAGACGGTGAAATCGACGCGCTTCCATGAACTCCAATATTTTTCGACGAGTGGGATCACGAGAGCCGGATCGACGTCGCCGGCGACAATTACAGTCGCATTCTGCGGACGATACCAACGTTCAAAGAAGAGCTTGGCGTAGTCCATTTGGTCGGGCATCGCCTTGATATCCTCGATGAATCCCATCGTCGTGTGCTTGTAGGTGTGCGTCGTGTAGGCGTGATCGCTCATCACTTCCTGAAGTTTCACCGAGGGATTGGCGGAATTCTTATTATATTCCCCGAGCACTGCCCGCGATTCGGTGCGGAATTGATCTTCGCTGTATTTGAGGTTTTGGAAGCGGTCCGCTTCGATTTCGAGGATCTGCTCGAGATCCTCCTTCGCGAACGTGATGTGGTAGTTCGTGTAGTCGTCGGTCGTGTACGCGTTCTGGCGGGCTCCGGCCTTGGTAATGATGGCATCATAGACCTGCGGCGGATACTTCACCGTACCGCGAAACATCATGTGCTCAAAGAAGTGGGCAAATCCGGTCTTGCCCGGTTCGACTTCGTTACGCGAGCCCACCTGCACAGGGATTTGCAACGATACGAGATTGGGCATGCCGGTCGGCACGACGATGATTTTGAGCCCGTTGGCCAGGGTCTTTTCGGTGGCCTTGAAAGGCATGATGTCCCGTGAGGCGTCGGACTTTTGCGCCGAATTCTCGACGGGGCTCGGCGCGGCGACGGTGAGCCCGGCGGTGCTGATCGTGACAAGAATAACGCAGAGGGCGGCGCTGGTAGTGGTAATCACGCGACCACCGAGTACGGACTCGAAGAGTATTGCGGCAGGCTTAAGCCACCGCAAAATTTGGGGCTTCACAGAGGATTGTTGGCCTGGTCCTGTGGCCGTCGGGGAATCGAATTTTTTGAATGACATGGCTTTTGAGGAAGGAGTGAAGAGGAAGGACTCAAAGATGAGTGCGACGGAGGGTGCGTTATTTTGCTCCGAAATCAGCGCAGCGGATTGGGCTCTTGCCGCTGGATTTTCAGCGCGATCTCGAGTGTCATAAATCCAAACATGGCTGTGTCATAATTCTGCGCAAGCGATTATGCGGAAAAAACGGGTTGGACCGGATTAATTTATTATCCTCCAAACGGGTCTATCGAGGCTTCTCTTCAGCTCGTAAGTTCCCTTTATTTTTACCCGTCCATGCCTTTGCCGCGCGAACTTCCCATTTATGAACTCGAAGACCGTTTGATCGCGGCTGTGCAGACGGAGGGACGGCTCATTGTGCAGGCGCCGACGGGTTCCGGGAAATCAACGCAGGTGCCGCAGATGTTGCTTAATCGCGGCCTGCTCGGTGACGGCGAAGTGGTCGTGCTTCAGCCGCGGCGGCTCGCCGCGCGGATGCTCGCGAAACGCGTGGCGGAAGAGGTCGGTACGCAGTTGGGAAACATCGTGGGCTACCAAATCCGATTGGATTCAAAGGTTTCCAAAGCGACCCGCATCCGCTTTGTGACTGAGGGGATTTTGCTCCGGCAAATGACCTTCGACACCACGCTGCGCGGGATCAGCGCGATCG
>JANYFP010000195.1 GCA_025362555.1 Verrucomicrobiota bacterium | reverse complement strand
ATAAGCAGCGACAATTTTTTCTATGAGTATCACCCGGTCACTTTCCCTTTTTGCGGCGCTGGCAATCTGCCTTGCGCCCACCTTACGTGCGGCCGCTGAGGCTTTTGATTTTGAAGTACTGCAATTCCGGGCGAAAGGTCTCGCCGCGCAGCCCTACAAGGAGCGCCCGTCCCGCGTGCCGGAGTCGATGTTGAAGTACAGCTACGATCAGTACCGCAAAATCCAATTTGATGGCGCGCATTCGTGGTGGCGGAACGAGAAGCTGCCTTTTGAACTGCAGTTTTTTCATCCCGGCTGGCTGAACAAGAAGACCGTTCAAATCAATGAATTGGACGGCAAAGAAATTAAGCCCATCGAATTCTCGAAGCAGATGTTTACCTACGGGGACAAGAAGCCGTGGTTGAATCCTTCGGGCATGGGCTTCGCCGGGTTTCGGATTTTGAATGAGCTTAATCAACCGGGCAAGATGGACGAGCTCGTGGCGTTTCAAGGCGCGAGCTATTTTCGCGCACTTGGGCGGGAATTGCGTTACGGTCTGTCGGCGCGCGGCCTAGCATTGAACACGGCGGAAGCGGGCGGCGAGGAGTTTCCGACCTTCGAGGAATTTTGGGTCGAGCAACCGGCACCAACGGCGACGGCTATCACGGTTTATGCGTTGATGGATAGTCCGAGCGTGGCGGGTGCTTACAAATTTATCATCACGCCGGGAGTCGAAACGGTCATTCGCGTGCGGGCGGCAGTTTACTGTCGGAAAAATCCCAAAGTATTCGGGATTGCGCCCCTGACGAGCATGTATGCGCACGGAGAAAATACCGGTTGGTCGCGCACCGATTTCCGACCTGAAGTACACGATTCTGACGGTCTGCTGGTTCAAACCGGGGCGGGGGAATGGATCTGGCGTCCGCTGACCAATCCCAAAGCGGTTCGGGTCGTATCGTTTATGGATCAGGCGCCGCGCGGTTTCGGTCTGCTGCAGCGCGACCGGCAATTTGAGCATTACGATGACCTGGAAGCCCACTATCATCAGAGACCGAGCGCGTGGGTGGAGCCGTTGGGTAACTGGGGCGCGGGCTCGATCCGGCTCGTGGAGCTGCCAACGCCGGATGAAACGGAGGATAATATTGTGGCCTTCTGGGTGCCGGCTCAATTGCCGCCGCCGGGGGAACCGATCGCGTTCGAATACAATCTTCACTGGATGGCGGATTCCGGCCATCGTCCGCCGGCGGGCTATGTTTACTCCACCCGCTTTGCCGATGTCATGAGCCGGCCTGAACTCAAACGGATCGTGATTGAGTTTGCGGGAAGTTATTTGTCCGCCGAGGCGGATGGTTCGGACATTGAAGCGGTGGTGTCGGTCGGAGCGGGTGCCCGGCAGGATGGCGGGGTGGTCGTCCAGAAAAACCATGCAGCCGGCACGTGGCGGGTGGTTTTCGAAGTTCAGGCGGCTCCAGGGGGGGCTCCCGTGGAACTCCGTTGCTTTCTGCGTAAAGGACAACATGTGCTGACTGAAACATGGAGCTATCTCTGGAATCCTTAGACTCGTTCCGGCCGACCACCGGCACCTTGGATCAATGGAACGCCGCTTACGTGCGCGTGGAGGATTATCTGCGGGCGCATCGCGTGCACAACCGGCTGCATCAAAGCCGGCTGATTCAGCGTATTTTGGTCGCGGCCGCGCGGCTGCATGCGCAAAGGCCCACGCTCGATCCGGCGACTCTCGCGGTGGAGGAAACGGATCGCCTGATGGACGACTGGTTTGGCGAGTTGCTGGGTGAGAAGCATCTGCCGCATGATCGCATCGCGACCGAGGGGCGGGTTGCGTTGTTGCTGGCGGACGGTTTGCAACGCTGGCCCTACGTATTTTTGGAAAACGACAAAGTCCCCGCTGAATTTCTTCAGGCCGTGAAGCAGGGCTCGATCAAGGCTGGGCCGGACCTGGCAGTGTCGAGCATGGTGCCGCGCGAGATTGATCTGGGCACGATCACGGAGGCGGCGGGCGAAACGCTGGAGCGAATTGAGCGACTGCCGATTCTTCGGGTGTTGTTGTTGTGGGCGATGTTTGTCGGCGTGCTCACGATGGTGTTTTTTGCGACCCGTTAAAATCATGGGCACTCCTTTCACTGTCGAACAAGTTGACCGGTCGCGGGTGTCGCGCCGGCGAATCACGTTTTTCACCCTGGTCTTTCTCCTGACGATTCTCGCCACGTGGTTCATGGCGGATTTGCTCTGGCGCGACGGCATGTCGCCGGTTGAATGGGTGGTACTCGGGCTTTTCTTCGTGCTTTTCGCGCATATCGCCGTGGGTTTCTCCACGGCCCTGCTGGGGTTTTATGTCGTGAATCGCGAAGGTGACCCCTATCGTATTTCGCGATCGATTGAAGGGGAGACTTTGGCGACCCTGCCGCTGGCGACCACGGCGATTGTGATGCCGGTATTTAATGAGGACCCAAGCCGGGTGTTCGAGGGTTTGCGGGTAATTTATCGTTCGCTGGAGCTGAGCGGACGGTTGCAGAATTTCGACTTTTTCATTCTGAGTGATTCGAATAATCCGACCAACTGGATCGAGGAGGAGGTGGCCTGGTTGGAATTGTGCAAACAGCTCAATGGGTTTGGCCGGATCTTTTATCGGAAGCGGCGCATTTCGATTAATAAAAAGAGCGGCAATGTGGCGGATTTTTTGCGGCGCTGGGGCCGCAAGTACCGCTACATGGCGGTGCTGGATGCGGACAGTATTATGACGGGCGAGTCGCTGATCAAACTCGTCGCCATGATGGAGCGGAATCCGAAAGTGGGCATCTTGCAGACCGCGCCGCGCGTGGTGAACGGGGTCACGCTTTATTCGCGCCTGCAGCAATTCTCCAACCGGCTTTACAGCCCGTTGTTTCTCGCGGGTTTGAATTACTGGCATCAGGGAGAAAGTAATTTTTGGGGACACAATGCGGTCATTCGCGTCGCACCGTTTATCGATTATTGTTGTCTGCCTGAGCTGCCGGGGCGCGAGCCATTTGGCGGACGAATTCTCAGTCACGATTTCGTCGAGGCGGCGTTGATGCGCCGGGCGGGTTGGGGCGTCTGGCTGGCTTACGATTTGGATGGCAGCTATGAAGAAGGCCCGCCGACGCTGATCGACAGTGCCAAACGTGATCGTCGCTGGTGTCAGGGCAACATGCAGCACAGTTGGCTGTTGTTTGCCCGCGGATTCCATCCGGCGAATCGGGCCCATTTGCTCATGGGCGTGATGGGCTATGTGGCCTCGCCGCTGTGGATGCTATTCCTAATTATCAGTAGCATTCACGCGTTCAGGGATGTGCTTCCAGGAACCCATAATGTGTTTCATGCGGAGACTTATACCTCGCTCTTTGGCTATGTCGTTGAAGTGCCGGAGGCGTTTGCCTTGTTTCTGTTTACGCTCCTGCTGCTGTTTTTGCCGAAGATCA
>JANYFP010000179.1 GCA_025362555.1 Verrucomicrobiota bacterium | reverse complement strand
CGTCGCGCCGGAGACCGTCGCGCCATTTTTAAACCATTGAAAGGTCGGCGCTGGCGTGCCGTTTGCGGCGGCGGTAAAGGTCACTAAGCCGCCAGCGGCTGCGGTTCGGCTCGCGGGCTGAGTAGTAATCGTCGGTGCGACCGTGATCACACTGACCGTGAGGGCGACGATGTTGCTGGTCACTGCGCTGACGGAATTCGTGGCGACGACGGAGTAGTTGCCGGCGTCACCGGCCGAGACGCTGCCGATCGAATAGGACGCGTTGGTGGCACCGGCAATCGCGACACTATTTTTTTGCCACTGAAAAGTGGGCAGTGGATTACCGCTCGCGGCGGCCGTGAAAGTCACGGATCCGCCGGAGGCAATCGACTGACTCGCGGGCTGAGTGGTGAAAGTCGGGGCGCTCGTGGCCACACTCACGGTAAGAGTGGCGGCCGCGCTGGTGACCGAGCTGACAGAGTTGGTCGCGACGACGGTGTAGCTGCCGGCATCGCCGGCAGTAACATTGGCAATCGAGTAGGATGCGCTGGTGGCACCGGCAATTGGCGCGCCGCCTTTTTGCCACTGCAACGTCGGCGCGGGCGTACCGGTCGCGACGGCGGTGAACGTGACCGATGCACCGGGTGCGACCGTCTGGCTCGCGGGATCAGTGGTGAAGGCCGGCGCGGTGTTGGTTGCGCCTCCGGTGACGGTGATCGTGTAATTGTAGGTCGGCGAAACGTTACCGCCCGTGTTGATAAATTCGAAGGTTTTGAGCGTGACGTGGAAAATTCCCGCCTGCGTTGGGGTACCGGATAAGTGGAGTGATCCGACGTTTACCGACCCACCGGAAGTAAGTCCGGAGAAATCCAAGCCGGCTGGAATTGAGCCGCCAATGGTCCACGACATCGGCGGAGTCTGGGTGCCGTTCACCGTGTAGAAAACCGACACCGGCGTGCCCACAGTTGCGCTCAACGCCGTGGCGGTGCCCGTGCTGGGCACGAGGGGAGTGGCGCCCACCAGCGTGTTGACTGCGCCCAAGGCGGAGAGCGCGGCCACGGCCGATTTAAGGATCGTGCCGAGCGGCGAAGCGATCACCAGCTCTTCGGTGGCGGCCACGACGCTAACCACCGGGGTGCGCTGCAGCAGGAGGAGTAAAATTGCTCCAGGGAAATTAATGGAACGACTGCGGCGGGAAAAAAGTGCGGAGAGTTTCATGGCGGATGATGCGGTTGCGCGGTGAGGCGGGATCGACCCGTGGCGGGTCGAGCTACTGTTCACTCCACGATCGCCGCGGGGAAAGTGGTTTTCTGTAACAGGGTTGTTACCTCGGCTTCGCGGGAACGCGGCCGCTTCAGCCGGAAGACGCCTTTTTTGGTCGTGATAGAAATCTGCCCGACGGGAGGACGAGTGGGATGCACCGCTCCGAGCGCTCGGAATCGTGCCGGGTGATTGGCCGGGTTTGAAATCGGGGCGCGACCGAAAATTAAAATCTCAGCACGAATTGCGCGGCCATCGTTTCGTAATAATAATGCGGTCCGTTGCCGCCGGCTTGCAGGCTGTATTGCAACTTGAGTTCGCTGTGCGGGGTGAACCGGTAACTCGGCGCAAAATCAACGCGCCAGATATCCCGTCCCCACGGCATCGCCGCGCCGGTGCGGGTTGAGAGCTGGCCGTAAATTTGTTGGTTCCAGCGCACCGCACTAAAAAACTGGGGCGTGAATTTGTATTTTATTTCCAGATAGTAGGAGAAAGTATCGGCGTTGCCCACCTGCGGAATTTTGAAACGGGCTTCGTAGGCTTCCGCCCAAATTTGCCAGTGGTGCCACGCAAAACTGAGGTCCTGCCCAACGACGACTTCCCGATAATCTTTCAAGGTCGTGCCGGCCGCGAGGGTGGGCCGCGCCGAGGGCTGAAGAAAGGGCCCGGTGCTGAGGGACGCTCCGAGACTCCAGCGTTCATCGGGGCGGTAGCCGAATCGACCGCTGAAGGTGGGGTTTCGCCATAACCCGGTGACGTCATTCCAGATGGTCGGACGCGAAGAGAGCGACGCATTTTTTATTTCCACGGCGTAATTGAATTTTGCGATGATCCCGCTGACTGCGGCCCCGATGGCATAACTTGGCCCCCAGATGATCGGCACGCGGTACCGATCGGTGGTGGAACTTTGGCCGGGCGTGGCGGGATCGAGGTAGGCCCAGTGGCGCAGTGTTTCGGTCGATGGCGCGGCCGTTCCATCCCAAATTCCAGTAAGATTTTCGTAGGGTAGCGGGGCGGTGATGAACGGATTGTCCCAGGCCAGGTGGCGTGCGGTCCAGTTGCCCGCCACGGTGGCAAATTTTCCGATTTGAAAATTAAACCGCGGATCTTCCTGCGGCGTGATGCGCCACGCGTATTCGTCGAGCCGCCATTGCGCACGGCCTTCCCCCGGATCGAAGCCGCGATCCAATCGTGATTGCGCAAAGAAGTAGCTCTGACTGCCGGCTTGCGCATCGAGAAACAGCACGAGACGGGGAGCGGAAACCCGCCGCTCTTCGGTGTAAATGGTGCCCTGCGCCGGTTGCGGTAACCAGTATTCCTCGAGCTCAAGTGTCCCGCTCAACCGCGCCCTGATCCGATCATGCGCCGTCGACCAAGTAAGGGCGTCCTCGATTCGATCGATCGCATCGTCGGTCGCATGCGCGACTCCCGCAGCAACGATCAGTGAAAAACTGAGGAGCAGCCGGAATTTCATTTTGATTCGGCCGCGGAGGGGGCGTCGCGATCCATCACGCGAAAGCGGGCCTCGAATTCCGTCCAGTCTTCGGTGGAACTTATCAGGAGGAGATCACCGCCGTGCAGGCGGGTGAGTTCACGGGCGAGATTTAATCCGAGACCGTGGCCGGGGAGGTTTTCCCCCATGACGCCGCGATGAAATCGCTGGAAAATATATTCCCGGGCATGCGGGGGAATGGGATGGCCGGTGTTGCCAATCGAGAGAACCGCCCACGGTCCGTCCACGCGCGCGGTGAGGCGGATCCGCCCGTTCTGCCGGTTATATTTTCGGGCGTTCTCGAGGAGATTTTGCAGGATCAAGGTGGTGAATCGCTTTTCCCCTTTAATCATGAGGGCTGTTGGGATTTCCGTTTCAACCTTCAACGCGAGCGGATCGGGCAGGGCACTGAGATCATCCAGCCAACCTTCGATGAGTTGACTCAGATTCACGGGACAGAAATCCAGAATGAGCCGACCGGCGTCCATGCGTGACAGCAAAAGCAGATCTTCGATCACGCTCGTGAGCCGGAAAGTCTGATGCACCAAAGTGGAAACTTCGTGGCGCACTTCCGGGGTAAGGGTTTCTCCGGCGAGCAAGTCTTCCAGGCCGGCGCGCAGTACGGTGACGGGAGTCTTGAGTTGATGTGACGCATCGGCGGAAAATCGCGCCGAACGTTGCAATTCTTCATGCGTGAGTTCCAAGGCGGTTTCGGCGCGGGCACGCTGGGCGCGGTTTTCTTCGGAGTCCACGGCGAGTTGTTCCACCGGCACGGCCAGTTGGATTGAAAGAAAATGACTGGCGATGAACGCCGCGAGGAGCAAGGCGGCACCGACCGCAGCGAATTGCCAGAACAGTCGTCGTTGGCGGGCGACCGATTCCGCCAGCGAATAGATGCCGACTTCGTAGGCCGGCGGATAGGATGAATTTTGATTTATCGGCAGATAAAAAATCAGGCACGGAGCCCCGTTAATTTCACTCGGGAAACTGGTTTCGACGCGGTGGGAAACGTCGATCTGACGCGCAAGTTCACCGGCGAGAATCGCGCGGGCGGGACTGGCCAGCGACGGAAGATGCAGGTGACGGTTGGTCCAGATCCCGCGCATGAGGGTGGGATTCGCGGTTCCATCGAGGTGCTCAATTTGGGCAAATCCCAGGACAAGGGCGGCGATGGGCGCGCCGCTCTCGGTGGAGATGATCGGCATCGCGATTATTTCATCGAGTGTTTCGGTGGCGGTGCCGGCGTCGCACAGAAGATAGCCGGTTTGCACCCTGCTGGGTGTGACGGGCAAAGCGAGTCGGGCTTCTTCCGCGGAGCTGAGCAATCCCACTTCGCTGGTCGCCGGGGTTGGAATCACGGCGCCGCGGCTGTCGAGAAAACGATAGAAGCGGGCCTGGAAAATTTGCGGGCTTGCGTCGGCCGGATCGGTGTTGCCGGATTCCCGGACCTCCCGCAATTCGTCGTGGGCACTGGGGTAGAGAAGATCAAGGGCATTGTCTTCCAGCGCGGCGTGAATCCGGGGTTTTCGCGCCAACGCACGGCAGCGTTCGGCGAGCGCGGCGTGGCGCATTTCCTGCACGGCGTGAATGGTGGCGAGTTCACTTTGGAACTGGCGCTCAAGTTCCCGTTTGACGCTGGCGGCGATATTTCGCTGCGCAATAATCACGGTCACGGCCGTGACGCCGGAAACGACCAGCATCATTGCGACGAGCAATTTCGCGCGAAAGCTCGCGAACGGGCGTTTCGGCGTCGCAGGAGGAGGGTTCACGGGAAATCTACTTTGAGCGTGACGCCGTCCTTGAGCTCTACCATGCGCTCAAGCGTCGTCTGACTGTTGAGCCAGACTTTGAGCACATAATGTCCGTCCGGCAGTCCCTCCAAACGGTATTCCCCCTCCGCGTTGGTCAAAACAAAGTGGGGTCCGCCGAGCACGAGCACGAGGCCCCGCATGTGTTCATGAATATCGCAGCGGAGGACGACCAGGCCGGGTTGATCGAAGAGCACCGACGGGATCGGGCGTTCAGCCGGACGATAGCGGCCGAGATCAAAACGCTTCGCCGGTGAATAGGAAAAAATGTTGTGATAAGTGCTGTCGAGATTGGGGAATTCCACGCGCGTGCCGGCTTGCACGGGGAGCAGCGCGGGGGAGAACGCCATATCCTTTTGGATGATTTGCGGCGCGGCGGTGGCGGCCGGCAACGGGAATGATCCGTCAAGATAGACCACGGCGAGTGGCGGATTCGTCGAGAGGATTCCACCCTGCGTGACGATCTCGTAGCGTTTGCTCATGACGGGAGCCGTGTGGTTTTTTGGCAGGGCAATTTTGCCTTCCACGATGGCGGCGGCGAAGGTTTCGCCAAACGAGGCGGCCGTTGCCGCGAGACATAAGATCAGGCGGATCTGCGCCGTTCGCGGCCATGATGAGCGGTGGACCGGCGCCGATTTTCGCAGTGATAAAATTTTGATCATGGGTAAATGAAAGGGCTGGCAAGGTTTCGGGCGCGCTTTCGGAGGCGATGGCGTGATCGCGTTCAACCCGGCGCGCGCACGCAATAGCCGACCAGGCGCTGGGTGTGGATGAGGGGAGTGGGAAAGCCGGCGTCGATTTTCTTGCGAAGCCGGGTGATGAAAATTTCGACGGTGCGGGTGTCGTATTCGTGGTCGCGCTGCCAGATGCGTTCACACAATTCCGTGCGGGAAAAGATCCGGCCGGGCTCCTGCATCAGGACTTGCAGGACATCGAATTCGCGCGGGGAAAGCGCGATGGTCCGGTCGGCACGCGTGACGCGGCGGTGCTGGATGTCCATGTGGAGTTCGCCCACTTTGAGGAGATCGGCGGCGTTGGGGGTGGTGCCGCGGCGGCCCAACGCTTCGATGCGGGCGATCAGTTCTTCGAGTGAAAAGGGTTTGGCCAGGTAGTCGTCGGCTCCGGCCTTCAGGCCTTTCACGCGATGTTCCACTTCGCCTCGCGCGGTGAGAATTAAAATGCGCGCAGGGGAATTGGCCTGGCGCAACCGGGCGAGCACGGAAAAGCCGTCGAGGCGCGGCAGGTTAAGATCGAGCACCACGAGATCGGGCGGATCGTTCAGTGCGGCTTCGAGTCCGTCGAGGCCATCATGTTTCGCGGTGGCCACATGGCCGGAACGCACGAGCGCCCGGTTGATGTGCCGGGCGAGTTGGGGTTCATCCTCGATGACCAGGATGCGCATTTCGATGGTGAGTTTAGCGGGTGTTCGCGCGGTGTCGATGGCGATTCGGCGCGCCGAATTTTACTTCAGCTGGCGCGCACCACCGCGCTCGCCGCAGCGGGTTTAATTGCAACCGCAACCGCTGCCGCCGACGCCCCGTCCCCCCGTCGCGGCTTCGCGGGAAAAAAATATGTGCTCGTCCATCGTGGTTGCGAGAGGATCGCGATCCGGCCGCATCGCGTAGTCGGCGAGCGCCGCACGCTCCCACGGCTGGACGCGCACCAGTTCGGCGCTCGTGCAACCGGCTAGCGCCATCACGCCGAGTGAGGCGGCGAGCAAAATTAAAGGACGACATCGGGATGGTGTTCGCATGAAGAGGAAAAGCGTGCGGCGAATGGGACGCAGCGGTTAGGCGACAACATAGCGGAAGAATCCGCGGGTTTGGGCGCGCGAGTTATCGCTCACGAGCAGGCCTTCCGCACGTGGGTAGGATTGAATAAAGTTTACCCCGGCGGGCACTCCAAGCACGAAGGCTGCGGTGGAAAGTACGCCCGCCTGCAGACACGTGTCGGAGATCACCGTGGCTTGCTGGCAACCATTCGCGACGGGGCGCCCGTTGCGTGGATCGATGATATGGCCATAGCGGCGGCCAGCGAAATTGAAACTGCGCAGGTA
The DNA here is from genome assembly GCA_025362555.1 of Verrucomicrobiota bacterium. Classification (GTDB taxonomy): domain Bacteria; phylum Verrucomicrobiota; class Verrucomicrobiia; order Opitutales; family Opitutaceae; genus Lacunisphaera. Next base: position 705 of record JANYFP010000179.1, on the reverse strand, counting down.
ATCGCCGGAGGAGGCGAGGCCGACGTTCCCGGCGACGGCGATGGTTTCGGCTGCGAGGCCGGGACGCTGTGGATCTTCCAGTCCGATATGCCACGCCGGACGCCCCGGAGGCGCTCCGAGTGCGCGCAAATCATGGCCGAAATCCACCAGCACATTGGAGATGCCGTGGTCGAGTGCGATCTGGGCGACGATATCCACGGCGTATTCCTTGCCGAAGCCGCCGAAGTCGAGCGCCATGCCCGTTTCGGGCAAAAAAATTCGGCCCGGCTTTCGTTGCACTTTGTTCCAACCGACCAGCCGGAGTGCGGCTTCGATGGCGGCGACACTTGGAATTACCGCCGGGTGCGCCTTCCAGTTCCACAGTTGAATCAGGGGCAGTGCCGTCGGATCGAGCACGCCGCGGGTCATGGCAAAAAAGGTGTCACACAATTCCAGCATCCGATCCATGTCATCGTCCACCTCGACCCACGCCTTCCCCGCCGCGTCATTGATGCGGCTGATCAGACTCGTCGGCCGGAATCGTGAATATTTTGCTTCGAAGGCGGCGACCCACGACACCGCGACTTGCTCGAATAGCTCCCGCTGCGCTTTGCCACCGGGGGCGGCGTATTGAATATCACAGGTGGTGCCGAGTGCGGGAAAGCGGAGTCTGTACAATTCGGTCGGCGTATTTCCCGTCGCACTCAGCGGTGGATTGGATTCGGT
>JANYFP010000162.1 GCA_025362555.1 Verrucomicrobiota bacterium | reverse complement strand
GCTGGCCGCCGTAGTGAAAGTAACAGAAACGCCGGAAACCACATTACGACTGATCGGCTGGGTCGTGATCGCGGGAGCAATCGCGAGCGTATTGACAGTGAGCGTCGCGGCGCTGCTCGTGACGGATCGAGCTGAGTTCGTCGCGACGACAGTATAAGAGCCGGCATCACCCGTCGCGACGCTGGCGATCGTGTAAGATGAACTTGTCGCACCGACGATGTTCACGCCGCTTTTTTTCCACTGGAACGTCGGCGCCGGATTCCCGGTTGCCGTCACCGATAACGCCGCGCTGGTGCCGCCTGATACAACTTGGCTCACCGGTTGGGTTACGATTTGAATGAGAATGGGTGGGTTCGTCGCTTCGATGTATCCTCGAAGCCAAACCAACGCCGAGCGTTCCGAGCCATCCGCCTGGACCAAGTAGGCGCCTTGGGCGTCACGCCATAGGCCGGGTCGGAAGCCCCACAGCGTGATCCCGACGACCGAGGAATGCTCCCACAGCACCGGAAAAACGCGCTGGTATTCGGCGAGCTGGATCGCGTCAGTTGCACCATCGATGTCGAGCTCCGTCATCCACAGCGGCAGACCAGTCGCCGCCAATGCATTCAGATTTGCCGTCATCGTTGTCGCAGCAGTGCCCTTGGTTGTGAACGCGTGCGCCTGTTCACCGATGAGATCAATCAAGCCCTCATTCTTGAGCAGATTGATAATCGTCAAATATTGTGCGGTTTTAGCACCGTCATTAATGATGCTGTAGTCGTTCAACACGAGTTGCGCCCGAGGAAAATACTGTCGCGCCAGACGGAACGACTGAAGGACCCACTCCCACCCCGACGCGCCGGCTCCGCCCAGGGCGTTAAGATAATTTCCGCCGTCGGTGGTTGAGCGTGGCGGTGCATGCAGCGGCTCGTTCACCACGTCGATGTAATCGATATCCGGATAGCGCGCAGCGACCGCCGCAAACCATTGTTCAATTTCCTGCCGTTGCTCGGCGGCCGGAAGCGCGGCAATCCACGTCGGTTGTTGATTACCCCAGATCAGCGTGTGCATGCGGAAGGGATAGCCATTCGATTTCGCCAAATTATAGGCGCTATCCAACTCCGTCCAATTCATGACATCGCGCGTGCCCTCCACGCTGCCCCACTTGCCGCCATTTTCCGGCGTCACGACGTTCCAGTAGTGCGTAAAATCAGCGACCTGCGATGCACTGGAAACCGAACCGAGAGCCTTGAGTTTTCCCGTCGCCAAGGGTGGCCCGCTCGGAGCGGCCTGCGTTTGCAACAGCAGACAGAAAAATAGCAGAAACAAAGAAGCGACAGGGTTGCGCCACAGAGGATACATAGTTTGCAGGGGGGTAGAAAGCAGGTCGGCCGTGGCCACCCACTTTCACGAAAATACAAACGCCGTCACTGTCCTGATTGCGCTATTAGTAGACTCAGACTTCCTGCTACCTGGATGGAGTCAGGGCTATACCCAGCTTCGAACCGAGCACTGAAAAACATTCCGATCTTCACCCTTTAGCGCTCCGGTTCCTCACTCAAACGAATGGACCGCACCAGCGGGTGGTTCACCGGCGCATGAATCCGCGCCCTTTTATTGCACCCACAGCACCACCGTGTCCGCCATCTCAAAAAACGAGACGCCGTCCTCGAAGGCTTGAAGCGTGTAGGTGTAGATACCGGGAGTCGTTGGAGCGACGAAACTGAGGTTCACCGTCCGACTCCCGCCCGGAACGACGCCGTTGAGTGAGGGAAACGCGAGGAACACATTATCCACATCGCGAAACGAAAGATAATGCGCTGCGCCCCAGGTGCGCGTGCTGCGATTGGTGACGTTCGCCGTGAAGTTCACGGCCGCGCCAGGCAAAGCGGTGATCGGAATCGTACTCGTGTTATAGCTGATCGCGTTGGCGAGAGGCAGTGCGACCACCGTGACGATGACGATGTCTTGCGTGGAGAAAAATTCGATGCCGTCTTCGAGCGCCTGCACATAGTAAGTGTACGTGCCGGGCGTTGTCGGCGCGGTAAAAGTGAACTCGACGGTATTCATCCCACCAGTGGCAGTGCCACTCAATGGAATGAAGGAGAGGTAACTCGAACTTGAATCTCGCAGGGAAACAAAATGCGCCGCGCCCCACGCCTGCGTGCCCGAATTGCTCAACGTGTATTTGAGATGCAAGACCGCCCCGGGCACCACTGCGTCGGGATAGCGGATACGATTGTACACAATCGCGTTTGGCCGGGGCGCGAGCACAACCAAGGTTAAATTCGCCTGCGTCCCAAAATTACCCGCGCCGGTTTGCGCCGCTTGCACAACATAAGCGTAGGTGCCGGGAGTTGACGGAGCCGTGAGACTCAAATTTACCGTCTTGCTCGCGCCAATGGCCAACCCGCTGAGCGGAGTAGACGCGAGCGTCGTTCCTGCGCTGCTTTTCAGGGACAACGTATGCGACGCATTCCACGCCTGCGTACCGGTGTTAGTCACGTTGTAATTAAATACGATCACCGAGCCAGGCTCCGCTTGGACGGGAAACGTCGTGGTATTATAGGTGATCGAATTAACCAACGGTACTAAAACGGTGAGCGTAATGGTCGTCTGCGTGGAGAAAAACTCCACGCCGTTTTCCAAAGCCTGCACATAATACATGTAGCTCCCAGCTACAGTTGGCGCAGGGAAACTGAGGTTCGTTGTCGTGACTTCACCGGGCAGGATACCGACGAGAGGTGCGAATGCCACGAAGGTGTTGTTGGCATCGCGAATTGAAAGGTAGTGGTTCACACCCCACGTTCTGGTTCCGATATTTGTCAGAAAATAACTGAAATTGACGGTGCCTCCGACCGTCACTCCCGTCGACGAAACCGTCGTCGAGTAGCTAATCGCGTTGGAACTCGAGACCAGTACCACGAGGCGTGCGAACGCGCTGGTGGTGGCACCGCCGCTGTTCGTCGCAATCAAGGCGTAGCTGCCCGCCTGAGAAAGTTGAACACTTGAGAGGCTGAGGATCGGACTGGTGGCGCCGGAAACATTCACTCCATCTTTTTGCCATTGGTAAGTCACCGCGCTGGAGCTGCTGACCGCAGCCGTCAGCGTCACGACCGACCCAACAAACGCTGCCTGGCTTGAGGGCTGAGTCGTGAAGAGCGGCGCTGTACTAATTCCGCTCCTCTCAAAAGCGCCCAGATCGGCCGCCGCGCCCGTCGAGACCCGGGCAGTGTGAGTTTGAGGACTGAGATATTGCTCGGTTACGAGAAACCCACCACCCACCACCGCCGCATTGAGTGCGCCGCCGGCATCGACGCTATTGGCCGACGCCGTCAGATGAAAATCGCCGCCAGCCAAATTGACGAAGCCGGGATTATTCGAGCCGGTGGCGTCGCCCACAATATTCAGGCCGGAGCCATTCACTGCTCCGGCGGTAAGTGGTCCAGCAAGATTGACGAGGTTAGTGGCACCGTTGATCACTCCGCCGGTCCAAGGGTGGCCGCCCCAGTCGTAGCGAGAGCCGGGACTAAACCAATTTACTCCGAGATTCATCGTGGTCATTCCACCACCCTGCATCAGTTGAAATGCGTAATAGTAGGTCTGAAAAGCAGAGTCGGTATAGAAAATATTGTTCCGGCATTCGACCTTCTCGAGAATCGTGGCGCTCCCTGAATAGACCGGATCGGTCAGGCTGAAGGCGGCAATTGATTGATGACTGACCACCGTGTTATGGTAGAAATAGAGCGTACCCCGATGCTCACTTGCATAGGAAGAGACGCCATTGTAGGCGCCGTAAGCGGCCACGATATTTCCGCTGGTCTGGGTGGTGGGAAGAAACGTGATGACGTTGCCATAAACAAAGGCGTCACGGTAATCCGGCTGAAGTTCAATATATCCGGCACCGCCTTGAGGATCCAAGATCCAGAATATCATCGAAGCGTCAGCGCTCGTTACCTCGTTGTAGCGGATAATGGTGCCGGAAGAGCGATCCTTAATCACGCAGCCGAAGCAACCCGATCGCAGTGGTCCAAACCGATTGTATTGATAGACCGCGCCCAGCGCTTCCACGTAGATGTTATGTTCGTGAAATCCATTACTATAATACGTCTGCCCATTACTGGCGATTTCGTTATTGATCACGGGCTGGCCGTTATCGTGGATGTAATTTTTCTCGATCAGAATATCCACGCTGCTCTGCGCGGCGCCATTCTTGGAATTTGCGAATATGCCATTGCCGTTAAAACTAATCTCGCAGCCCCGGATAATCAGATGCCGGGCGAATTCAACGTAGATGCCACAGGCAAAAGGATCATAAATTCGTTGCGCCCCCCGTTGGTCGGTAAAGTGCTTTGCCCCGGTTTTGTCGTAGAAGGCATTTCGGATATCAAGGGTCTCGATCGTGATGTACTCTGGATAAGTGACCCCGTAAACGTACCCGGTCTTGCGGGGCGTGACAATGACCACGCCCCATTCCTCAAAGAGGGAATTCGGCACGCCGTTCGCATTGGTGCCGGTACTGCGAAAATCGACGCCAGGATCCATCACCGCCCCATCACCATCAATGATGGGGAGAGCTCCCGTTAGCGGATCAGGAATTCCCCGGATCAAAATCGGCTGAGCAGCCGTTCCCGCTGCGGAAACCTGAATGATTTCATGGTAGCCGCCGGGCTTCGAGTGGACGTTAACAATATCGCCCGGCTTGAGCGCACCCCATGACACGTCGGATAATTTTGTGCGCGTTAATCCCGGCCCAACATCGTAAGTCGTCGCCGCATTGACTACTGAGAACAGCAGCAGACTGCAGAGGAAGGAAAGCGTGAGATGTCGCGACACGTGAGGTGGGGTTGAGAGATAAATGATCGGCTCAGCAAATGGACCGCACCGAATCGGACTCATCTACTATCACCCATTCCGTAAGCCGTCACGTGAGGTGATCACTCATGGGGTAAAATTAATTCCCTATTTACCATCGTAAACCGCCACCCCGCTCCGCGCCAACTCACTCCACCGGAAATAATGCAACCCACACCACCGCGCCCCGGTTTGGGCGCGTGTCGTTGTGAACCACGATAGAAGGCCACTCACTGCACCAGTAGAACCACGGTATCCGCCATCTCGAAGAATGAGACGCCGTCCTCGAAGGCTTGAAGCGTGTAGGTGTAGATGCCGGGTGTTGTCGGGGCAGTGAAACTAAGATTGGACGTGCGACTGGAACCTGGCGCAACCCCGTTGAGCGAAGGGAAAGCGAGGAAGGTATTATCCACGTCACGGAACGAAAGGTAATGCGTCGCGCCCCACGTGCGCGTGCCGCGATTGGTGACGTTCGCGGTGAAGTTGACTGTGGAGCTGGGTGAAGCGGTGACCGGAATTGTGCTTGTGTTGTAACTGATCGCGTTGCCGAGGGGAAGCGCGACGACCTTCACGATCACCACGTCCTGCGTGGAAAAGAATTCAATCCCGTCTTCGAGTGCTTGCACGTAATAGGTGTACGTCCCGGGTGTCGTCGGGGCGGTGAGGGTGAACTCAACCGTCTTCGTTCCGCCGGCGGCCGTTCCGCTCAGCGGGATAAACGATAGATAAGATTCATTCGAGTCGCGTAATGAAACGTAGTGTCCCCCGCCCCACTCTTGCGTGCCGGCGTTGCTCAGCGTGTACTTCAAATTCAAGACTGCCCCGGGTACGACTTGGGCCGGGTAGCGCACGCGATTGTAAACGATCGCGTTTGGTTGCGGTGCAAGCGCGACGAGCGCCAGGTTCGCCTGCGTCCCAAAATTGCCCACGCCAGCTTGCGACGCTTGCACCGTGTAATTGTAGGTTCCAGGCGTCGACGGAACCGTGAAACTCAGGTTCACCGTTTTACTCGCCCCGGGCACGAGAACCGTCAGCGGAGTGGACGAAATCACGGTTCCGCTGCCATTCTTCAAAGACAGGATGTGATTCGCATCCCAGGTCGTCGTGCCCGTGTTGGTCACGTTGTAAGTGAAAATGACGTTCGAGCCCGGAGCGGCACTGACGGGAAACGAAGTCGTGTTGTAAGTGATCGCGTTCGTCACCGGGGCAAGCACCGTGAGCACCACAGTCGTCTGCGTGGAGAAGAATTCCACGCCGTCTTCCAAGCCCTGCACGTAATACGTATAAGTCCCAGGCGTCGTCGGCGCCGGGAAGTTCAGATTCGCGGTGGTCGTTTCGCCCGGGAGAATTCCGAGGAGTGAAGAGAACGCGACAAACGTATTGTTCACGTCGCGAATCGAGAGGTAATGGTGCGCGCCCCATGTTTTTGTCCCGACGTTGGTCACAAAATAATCGAAGTTAACGATGCCGCCTGCGGTGACACCGGTCGATGACCTCGTAGTCGCGTACGTGATCGCGTTTTGCTGCGACACGAGCACGACGAAACGCGCGAAACGGCTTATGACCGAGCCCGCCACATTAGTCACAATGAGACTGTAACTGCCGGCATCGCTCAGCTGCACATTAGAGAGTGCCAGGGTCGCACTGGTCGCCCCGGGGATTGAGATGCCATTTTTCTGCCATTGGTAGGTAACGGCCGTGAGACTGCTGGCCACGGCAGATATCGTGGCACTGGATCCAACAAATGCCGCCTGACTCAATGGCTGAGTGGTAATCACCGGCAATGGATTGCCATCGAATAAGCCTAGCGTGGCCGATCCTCCGCCCGATACCAAAAAAGCCGTATTCCCGACATCACTCGGCGCAACCAATTGCCCACTTTCATTGTTTCCCCAGCCGACAATTGAACCGTCCGCTTTCAGAGCCAGAGTTTGCCCACCTCCCGCGCTAATGGCCGTCACCGTCGTCAGCCCGAAAGGAACATCGATCGAATAATAATAGCAGGTTCCCAACGCCACCACCGTGCCATTGCTTTTTAGCGCCATCGCGTGATAGGAGCCAGCCGCGATCGCAGTCACGTCTGACAAATCCCCGGAGATCACCATCCCGGCTAAGGCGGTTTCACCCCAAGACAAAACCGTGCCATCGCTTTTTAGCGCCAGTGAAAATCGACTACCGGTCGCAATCGCGACGACACCGGTCAAGTTCGTTGGCACATCAATTTGACCATAGGCGTTATCCCCCCACGCCACCACCGTGCCATTACTTCGAAGCGCGAGCGAATGACGATAACCTGCGGAAATTGCCACGACCCCGGTAAGCCCGGCAGGAATGCTACTCTGTCCACGGCTGTAATCGCCCCATGCAACGACCGTGCCGTCGCTCCGGAGCGCGAGCGAATGCCGATATCCGGCAGAAACCGCGACGACATTGGCGAGGTCACTGGGAACGGTCGATTGCCCTAAAACATTATCCCCCCAAGCGACGACTTGGCCGTTACTCTGCAGGGCAAGCATGTGAAAGGTTCCTGCACTTACGCTCACTGGATTCACCAACCCCGCCGGAACTTTCAGTTCCGCTTCACTATGATATCCCCAGGAACGCGCTTGAACCTGCGCGGGCGCCACTGCGACAAACATCGGCGCACTGCGGGTGGTGCCGTACGCATTTGTTACCGCCACTTGATACCAACCATTATCCCGAGGTGAAACCTTGGCTTTCGAATAACTGCTTTGAGTTGCGCCGGCAATGGGCCGACCGTCGCGGAACCATTGATAGCTGGGTGAACCGGTAACAATTACCGTCACGTCCAGATTCAGACTCTGCCCCACGATCTTTACATTTCTGGTCGGACTTTGGTTCGAAATAATCGGTGGATTCGTGCCTTCGCTTACTGTGATCACCGCCACATTGCTCGTCGTTGAACCGGCACTATTCGTCGCCACCACCGTGTAAGAGCCGGCATCGGTCAGCAGCAAGTTATTTATCGTAAAAGAACCGCTGTTTGCTCCGCCAATATTCACCCCGTTCTTTCGCCACTGAAACGTCGGTACCGGATTGCCAGTTGCTGTCGCCGTCAGCGTGACGCTCGCGCCAGCAGTCAAATTCTGACTCACCGGTTGCAACGTGAAAATCGGAGCACTGGTCGGCGTGCCCGTCGAAATCATGAAGCCGGTCGTACTCAAAAAAGTTCCAATGCCAACCCGAGGGTAGGTTTGAATATCCAAATTGGCGATGCGGGCAAAAGACAACTCACCGTAGTAAGTCTGATCCGCCTGCAAGGTTCCCGCAGCAATCGTATAAGAAGACAAAACAGCACCACTCGTCGCCCCATTGACGTAGCTACTCTGAACTCCGATCAATTCCGCGCCAACGACAGAACCCGAAACCGCGTAGAGGTTAAAGGAAATGATTCCACCCACCCCCGTGGAATAGTTCGAGAAATTATTAAAATTCAACGTGGCGCCGGTCGGCGCAAGAATCGTCAGTGCTCCCTGCGTGTCCCAAACGCCATTGGTGATCCGGGGTATTTCAGCCGGATACGCATCACTCGTTCCCAATGAAATCGAAAAATTAGCGGAGCCAGCCGTAAAGTTATACAGACCATTCGCGAATGCAGCATCGAGGGCGGCTTTACTGGAAAAATTGCTCACGGACCCCATCGAAAGACTATCGCCCGCCAAACTGTAAATCGACGAGTTCGGAGCGGTCACTTTTGGTGCCGGAGAAATCACGTGCAGATTGCTCCCTTCCAAATCAGCCGAGAAATGAAAGGCCCCGTCGGGATCACCCAGGATCACGTGACTAGCCGGAACGGCGGAGGAACTTTGCAGAAAGTCCTGCTTTTTGCCCACCCCGTAACCACTGACAATCGGAGTCAGAACTGCGGCTACTCCCCGTTGGATATCACTTTCGACCCGATCTGAGACAAAGACATGCCCCAATGCGTCCACCGCCACATTTCGCGGGTCACCAAATCCCCCCGTGCCGCCGCTGGCAACCGTACCGGCCACGGTGGTAACCCGTCCCGTCGGAGAAATTCTACGGATCGATCGGTTAAAACTATCAGCCACGAAGACATTGCCGCTGCCGTCTACCGCAACTCCGCTTGGATTATTGAACTGCGCAGCACTGCCGATCCCATCATTCGCTCCGTAGACGCTCGCGGAGCCTGCGAGCGTCGAAACCACAACCTCTCCCGTAACAGCATTGATCGTGATTTTTCGAATGGTACAATTTGATTGATCGGCAACGTAAACGTTTCCTCCGGCGTCCATCGCCAATCCCCGAGGATAATTAAAACGGGCATCGCTCCCGCGTCCGTCAGTTGATCCCCTACTACCGGCGGCTCCCGCCAAGGTTGTCACGGAAATCGCCCCCGTGCCAGCGTTGATGGATATCTTCCGGATCGTGTGATTGCCCTGATCTGCCACATAGACATTCCCAGAAGCATCGACCGCCACTCCGCTTGGACCGTTAAACTGGGCCGCAGTGCCAGCACCATCGGCCGCACCCACCGAGCCAGGCACACCCGCAAGCGAGGTCACACTTCCTGCGGCGGAAATTTTCCGGATCATATTATTGCCGGTATCCGCCACATAAACATTCCCCAACCCATCGGCCGCCACACCCACCGCGCGATTAAACCTCGCGACACTGCCCACACCGTCGACTAGATCCCGACTCCCGGCAACTCCGGCAAATGTCACGACCCCGATCGCGTCACCCGTGGTCGGATTCGTCGTGATTTTCCGAATCGTACTATTCAGCCAATCCGCCACATAAATATTTCCTAAATTGTCCACCGCCACGCCTTCAGGAAAAGTAAACCTCGCCTCCGAAATCGAACCGTCAGTCGAGCCCGTGAGCTGCCATTGCCCAGCAAAAATCTTAAAGTTATACGGCGTAGGGTAACTTTCTTGTGCCTGCAATGCGACCAACGGAACAAATCCCGCTAGGGAAAAAATTAAAATCCGCCACACACGAATCGATCCCGAAAACATCAAGCTCCCGCAAATCAGTCGCATGGCTATTTTGATGAACCACCAATTTGGCATAGACGGGTAATGTGTTAAAAGAGAGGTTTGAGCTCAAGCGGAATGACTAATTCATCACTCAGTCGCGGTCATCAATCACTGCACCATCAACACGACTGTATCCGCCATCTCGAAGAACGAGACGCCGTCCTCGAAGGCCTGAAGCGTGTAGGTGTAGATGCCAGGC
>JANYFP010000153.1 GCA_025362555.1 Verrucomicrobiota bacterium | reverse complement strand
TCATCCATTGATGAAGCCCATTAGCGGACTAATCGTCAGGATTTTTTGACTCACCGTACAATTGGGCTGCAGGGTCGAACTGAACGGGAATTCGATTTGGTTTTCGTGCATTTGATGTGTTTCGTAGGCCACCCCGTTCCCCTCTGAATCCCCCACCATGCATCTCAGTGAAATCCAATTCGTCCAACTCGCCGGTGTCGCCCATTTGATTTCACTCAGCGCAATCATCTACGCCCCCATTCATCTCGGCTGGCACGAAGCCTTGGGCCGCGTCTCGAAATTGCTGCGGCAAATGGGGCAGGTTTATCATTACTACACTGCGGGCACAATTGTCGCGATGGGCCTCGTCAGCATTTTCTGCGCGCCCGATCTGATTTCCGGCACGCCGCTCGCCCGCGCGATCTGCGCCTACATCGCGCTCTTCTGGATCGTCCGGCTCGGGGTGCAGCTTTTCTACGATTTTAAACCGCACGTGGACGCGCCATGGCTCAAGCTCGCCTACCACGCCCTCAGCGCGCTCTTCGTCGCGTTCGGTTTGCTTTACGGTTGGCTGGCGCTGCGTTGATCATGGCCGTTCACTCGGCAAGCAGACTACTTTTACGATAGATGCCATAAAAGGTGGAGCAGGTTGACCTCAACCCGCTGATGCACGAACCGGCCAACTCCGACTCCGAGCTGTATGGCGAGCACGCTATCCCACCTCAGTCCGGAATGTGCGCCACATGAGTGGGGATGAGTGGTTAAAAGCCCGCCCCTCTCAAATAATCCGATCGAGGTGCGGCTCACCTGCTTTGTAACGCCGCAAGTTTTCCAGCAAATGCCGCACGAGCTTCATGTCCTGGTCGCGCGTCCCGCCGGCAATATGGCAGGTGATAAAACAATTCGGCGCGCGCCACAACGGATGCTCCGGCGGCAACGGCTCCGGCTCCATCACATCCAAATACGCCGCCCCCACCTGCCCCGTCTCCAGCGCCGCGATTAACGCGCCCTGATCCACCGTCGTACCGCGTCCCACATTATAAAACCGTGCGCCACGCTTCATCTGCGCAAACCGCACCGCGTCCATAAATCCACGCGTTGCCGGCGAATCGGGCAGCAAATCCACGACTTGATCCGCCGTGGCCAGCGCCGCCGGCAACCCCGCATCCGTCACCATTTCCACACCCTCATCCCCCCGCGGCGTGCGGCGATACGCGGTCACGCGCCCCCCAAACGGCGCCAGCAATTCCGCCAGCCGCCGCCCGATCGCACCGAAACCAAGCAGTAAAACCCTTTGCCCGCTCAGCGATAAATTCGTGTGGCGATCCTCCTCATAAAGCCACCCGCGCGCGCCGTCCTGATTGCGCAACTGCGTCGGCAAATTCCGCGCCAGCGCCAGCATTTGCGCCAACACGTGCTCCGCACACGGATTCGCGAACACCGCCGATGAATTCGTCACCACCGTGCCCCGGGTTTGCATCGCCGCGCGAAAATCTTCGCGATCATAGCGCGTGTAACCCGCCGTCGACAACGCCACCCACTTGATCCGCGGATTGCGCACCACGTCGTCCGGCGCGGGTTGACCGTAGGCGATGTCAGCTTCCGCCAGCGCGGGATCGGATGCACCCTGTGTCAACACCGAGCGCGACGAACCCGCTGATTGCACCAAACGCGTGCCGCTTTGCGTCAGGCCAGCCTGCAGCAACTCGCGCGCCTCAGGGCGCAATTCATGATTGGTCCAGATCGTCAAACTCATGCCGCCATCACGCCGCGTGCAACGGCCTCGCGCAAGTCAAACCCGGCGAAACGCCTCGAAGGATTTCCCCACGCCACACTCGAATCGACACGAAAGAACAAGTTAAGAGAAACACGGATAAGGTGCCCACGGAACACACGGAATACACCGAAGAGATTTGCCCACGAATTACACCAAAGGACACGAAAGCCGATCCTATCCACAGACGAAACCACCCAATTTATTCAGATCCATTTCCGTGTATTCCGCGTGTTCCGTGGGCAACCTAATCCGCGCCTCCGAACCGATTCCTTTTCGTGTCCTTTCATCCATTTCGTGGGTCACCGCTCTTCGCCTCGGTACCGACACGTTACGCTCACTGTGAAATAGCGGTAATAGCAAGGTTGCCACAAGGCCGCCTTGCCATCCGTCCAGACGTCAGTCACAAAAATAATGGCGGGCCTCCCCTCCTCACTATGGATGCACTCTTGGGTTTATTAGGTCTCTATCTTTTCGCCGTCCTCATCGTACTGCCGATCTGGACCTTGATCAAAATCGGCGGACAACGCGACGACCACAACGCCCTGCAACGTCGTCTCGCCAATCTGGAGGCCGCCGTCGAAACGCTCCGGGAAAAACTGCGCACCGCGACCCTTGTCGCCCCGCCGACCAGCGCGCCCGCAAAAGCGGAAGCCCCCGCCGATCCGTTTCATAAAATGGCGTACGATCTCACCGCCGCGCCTTTTCGCACCATGCCGCTGCCGCGCAGTGCCGACTCCACTCCGCCCCACGAGCCGCCGGCCGCAGCCGTTCCTCCCCCGCCAACCCCGACGCCCACGCCTTCCCTGGCCGACGCACCGCCGTTATTGCCACCGGTCATTTCCGCGCTTCCCCCAATCACTCCACCCGCGCCTGCTCCAGTGGCCCGCCCCGTCGCCGTCCCGGTCCCGAGCCCAGTCGCCGCGCCGCGCGCAACAGCAAAACCCGCGTTCAACCTGGAGCAGTTCATGGGCGCCAAACTCTTCGCGTGGATCGGCGGTCTCGCCCTGCTTCTCTGCGTCGCGTTCTTCATCAAACTGTCCTTCGACAATGGATGGATCTCACCCGAATTGCGCGTCGCACTCGGATTCGTCGTGAGTGCCGCCCTGATCGTCGGCGGAATTTTCCTGACGCGCAAAGGCTACACCACCCCCGCGCAAACGCTCGTGGCCGTCGGCGTGGTTTCACTCTACGTGGTCACGTTCGCGTGCAATTCCATCTACCATTTCGCGTTCTTCGGCCCGGTGCCGACCTTCCTCCTGATGACCCTCATCACCGCCACGGCGTTCATTCTCGCCGTGCGACTCGAAGCGCAAGTCATCGCGATTCTCGGTATCCTCGGCGGCTTCCTGACTCCGATTTTGATCAACACCGGCCACGATAATCCGCCCGGCCTCTTCGGTTATCTGGCCCTCTTGAACATCGGTCTCGTCGCCGTCGCTCTGCATCGTCGTTGGTTCTACCTCGTGCCCCTGGGCGCGACCGGCACGATCCTGATGATGATCGGTTGGGCGGAAAAATTCTACGCCCCCGAAAAAACGCTCACGATCATGACGGTCTGCCTCGGCTACTGCGCGTTGTTCCTCGGAGCCAGCGAGGCCGGACGCCGTCTCGGACGCCCGCATCGCTTTCTCTCCTGGTGCGCCGCGCTCCTGCCCTTCGTCGCGTTCGGTTTCGCGTTATCGTTTCTCGATTACCCGAGCGTCGCCACTAACGCGGGAATGTACCTCGGATTTATTTTTCTCGCCGACCTCGCCCTGCTCACGCTCGCGTGGCGCGACGACGATTTTCCGCGCCTGCATCTGCTCGCCGGGCTCAGCGCATTTGCCCTCCTCTCGATCTGGACCGGCGGCCACCTCACGGACGAACTCCTGCGCTGGGCGCTCGGGTCGTATTTGATTTTCGCCCTGCTGCACACCGTGTTTCCCGTCCTACTCCAACGCCATAACCCAACCGCCGCACCGACCTGGTGGAGCCAGCTATTTCCGCCGCTCACGCTGCTCTTGCTGCTCCTCCCCATCTATCGGCTCGATGCCGTGCCGTTCCTAATCTGGCCGGCCATTTTGATGATCGATCTTCTGGCCGTCGGCCTCGCCGTCGTCAGCGCATCGTTAACCGCCGTCGCCGCCGTGCTCGTACTCACGCTCCTCGCGACGGGCCTCTGTATCTTCAAGGAGTCAGCGGTCGCAGTGGTATTTGCTCCGTCGCTTCTTTTGGTCATCGGCGGTTTCGCCGTGTTCTTTTTCGCCGCCAGCTTGTGGCTCGTGCGCAAACTCGGCCACAAGCTGCCGGGCGGCGACCAACAACTCACCGGCGTCTTCGGCGACGCCCGCGCGCAAATCCCTGCGTTCGCCTCCCTGCTGCCTTTTCTCCTGCTCATTATGGTGTGCGTGCGCCTCACCGTGCCGGATCCGTCTGCGGTCTTCGGACTCGGACTTCTGCTCGTCGTCCTCACCCTCGGGCTCGCGCGAATCCTGCTCATCGAATGGCTTCCGGTCTGCGCCCTCGCCGGCATGGCCGCGCTCCAATACGCGTGGCACTCGCGCCACTTCGAACCAACCGCCGCAGGCCTGCCGCTCGTTTGGAATATCAGTTTCTATGCGATCTTCGCGCTCTATCCGTTTTTATTCCGGCGCGAATTCGCCCGTCTCACCGGACCGTGGGCCGTGGCGGCACTGAGCGGACTCGCCCACTTCTGGATGATTTATCAATCGATCAAGGCCGGCTGGCCGGGCACGGAAAATATCCTCGGTCTCGTCCCGGCACTCTTTGCGCTCGCGCCGCTCGGCAGCCTCATCGTCGTGCTGCGCACCGTTTCCGCCGACAATCCCAAGCGCCTGAATCAGCTCGCGTGGTTCGGCGGCGTGGCCCTGTTTTTTATCACGCTGATCTTTCCGATTCAGTTTGATCGGCAGTGGCTCACCGTGGCGTGGGCCCTCGAGGGCGCTGCCTTGCTCTGGCTGTTTCATCGTGTGCCGCACGCCGGCTTGCGCGCCGTGGGTACGGTATTGCTGGTGGTCGCATTCGCGCGCCTCGCGCTCAACCCCGAGGTCTTCGACTATCACGTGCGCGGCGAAACGGCGATTTTCAACTGGTATCTCTATGCGTACGGCCTCGCAACGATCGCGCTCTTCTGGAGCGCAAAATTGCTCGCTCCACCCCGCGAACGCGTCCTCGGATTCAATGCGCCGCCGCTTTTCAACGCGCTCGGCGTCATCCTCGCGTTCCTGCTACTCAACCTCGAAATCGCGGACTATTTCACCACGCCCGGCTCGCACAGTCTCGCGTTCCGCTTCTCGGGCAATCACACCCGCGACATGGTCTACACCCTCGCCTGGGCGCTCTTTGCCCTCGGCTTGCTGGTCATCGGCATCTGGAAGCAAACGCGCGCCGCCCGCTTCACCGCGATCGCGTTGCTGAGCGTCGCGTTGCTCAAACTATTTCTGCACGATCTCGCACATCTCCCGGCACTGTACCGCGTCGGCGCGCTCTTCGGCGTCGCCGTCATCGCCATCCTCGCCTCCTTTGCCTACCAACGTTTCCTGCCCAGCAATGAAAAGACTCCTCCGCCTCAGCCGTAGCTCCACCGATCAAGTTAAACCTGTAGCAGAAAGGTGGAGCGGGTTGACCCCAACCCGCTTCTGCCCGCCGGCGCTCAAACCAGC
>JANYFP010000128.1 GCA_025362555.1 Verrucomicrobiota bacterium | reverse complement strand
GCATCGATCAGAATCGGCGGCACGGGCACCACCAGCAACAGCACCGTGCCGAACAGACCGGCGGCCAACAATAAGTCGGCGCGCTTCAGCAACTGAGTGACGAAATTGGTCGGAGCAGGTTGCATGGCTTAGGCGGCTACTTCAAAACGACGCGATTTCAGACGGTGGAAATAGTAACGGTGCGTGCGGTACACCACGGCCAGGATCGAGGCCACACCCTGGTAAAGTTCGGTGGGAATCGTCTCGCCGACCTGTCCGAGTGAAAACAGCAAACGGGCCAGCGGCTTATTCTCCACCGTCGGCACCCCGTGTTCGGCCGCGAGCGCCTTGATGCGCTGGGCAAAACGATTTTCCCCTTTGGCCAGAACCACCGGAGCGCGATCACGGCCGCGCTCGTAGCGCAAAGCCACCGCATAGTGGGTCGGATTCGTCAGCACGACATCGGCGGTGGCGACCGCCGCGAGCATTTGTTTTTGCATCAATCGCCGGCCCAAACGGCGCCGGGCGCCTTTCATCAAGCCACTGCCTTCCGAATTCTTACTCTCATCCTTCGTCTCCTGTTTCGTCATCATCAGGTCACGGGCCGTCTTAAATTTTTCGTAGCTGTAACTCAGCGCGGCAATCACCCCGAGCGACAGCAGCAACCGTCCGAAAAATTCCTGCGTCGCGCGCTGGAGAAACTGCAAAAGATAACCGACCTCGATCGGCGTCGAGAAGAGTGGATCGACGATGAGACGTTTGGCCCCCACCCACAGCGCCAGCCCGATTGCCAGCAACTTTAGAAAATCAATGCCGCCGTGCACTAACGCCGCCTTCGAGAAGACCCGGGAAAAACCAGCAATCGGGTTAAGGCCCTCAAATTTGAGACCAAGCGCGTCCGGCGAAAGTCGAAAGCCACTCTGCAAACCACCGCCCACGACCGCCGCCAGCACACAGGCCAGCAGGACTGGGCCAAATCCCTTCGCGACCACCAACATCATTTCGCCCAACTGAATCGGAACCGTATCCACCGCGACCGGGGTCACCGCAAAACGAGTAAACATGCTGACCGCGTAATCGGCCACGCCGCGAGCCGTCGCTTTCCCTGTGAAAGCAAGAACCCCCAGCGCGGCACCGAGCAACAGCAACACCTGCAACTCCGGCGACTTGGCGAACTGCCCACGTTCAGCTGCTTCAGACAGTTTTTTGCCGGAAGCTTGTTCAGTTTTTTGATCTTGGTCGACTTCGGACATGGGGGACAAACACCATAGCAATGCCGATGCCAACCACTGGATCACACGCGTTACTCATTATCCCCTATCATTTACCAATTTTATGAGCAACGTCAGCTAAAGGTATTTAAGGATGCGTCGACCGGACCTGATCACACCGGAAATATTTGCCGCTCGAAGCAATGCCCACCTATTCCATTTCTAAAAATCGAGTGCGCGAAGAACCTAAATTCCGTGGTGAGTTAACCGCTCATTTTCACTAATTGAAGCTAAACCGAATAAATCACACTTAGAGGCAGCCGCACTGCATCCTATCTTCGTAGCCCGCTCCGGGAGGAGCGGGACCCTGCGCTCCCCAGACTGTGTGAAAACTCTTTGGCAATTCCGGCGCGATGAACGCAGGCGGAATAATTTTTGTTTTTCGTGACTGCGAGCGCCAGCGCACGCGGGAAGGCGCGTTTTTAGGGCGATTTGCCCTCAACAGTGATTCTGCCCGGGCCTGCCTTCGTCAGGCTTGGGCGGTGAAGACCGCTAAAAGCGCTTTTATCCCGACGAGGTTGAGCGCACGGCGCAAGTTATAGGTCAGAGCGCTCAAGCTAAATTCGGCGCGCACCATTTCCAAGCCGCGACAAAGAAAGGTGTCGTGGCCCCAAATTCGAAGAGCGCCAAAAACGTGTTCAACGATTGTCTTGCGCTCACGGACAATGTCCGGTCGGGCGTGCACCCGCGCGGCTTGGCGTTCGACGACCCCAGCGTTTTTCAACCGTGCGATCTTGCGGTGTTTTCCGGTCGTACATTCTTCACGCCGTGCGCAGTTCCGGCACGCGGCGCAGTTTTGATAATAGTAATAAAGCTTCTCGGTTTTCAGGCCCTCGCCTGATCGCACGAGCTGTTGGCCGGCAGGGCAGTGATAGCAATCGTTGGCCGGGTCGTAGTGGAAGGCTTCCTTGGGGTACACCGCTTCTCCGTCGCGGGTTTTTCCACTGCAGGTGCCCGGAGCGGGCACATAAGTTGTGAGTTTCGCTGCTTCACAGGCTTCCAGTTGGCCGGCTTCGTGGTAACCCGCGTCGGCGACCACCTCGAGCGATTCCACTTTGAGTGCCGCCATGGCGGCACTAGCCATGGGCTGGAGCTGCGCCAGATCGTTCGCATCCTGCACCACCTCCTCCACGACGATCAAGGGAGAAAAAAAGGGGTCTGGCTTTGTGCATTGTGGTTCACGTTAGTTTTTTCAGCCAGCCTTGATCCGGTTGCCGCTCCCAAGCACAGACCTTGCGGCTCACTTCGTGCAAACTCCCCAGCCGCAAATTTTCTCCCAACCAACGATTGGTCGCAGTCGTTTGGCGTTTCAATACGGCAGCCACCGCCAGCTTCCAAGGGACCGATTTGCCTTCCCGTACCAAATCCTCACGTTTTTTGCCTGCCAGCCTCAAGGCCTTGTTCAACGCGTCTTGCCGCACAGCTTCTGCTACGTCGCGATTCTCCTTGTCACCTTGCCCGAGTTGCAACGCCGCCGCCGCCGCCCGATGCTCCTGCGCCAGTTCCTTGCGGAAATCAAGCGAGCCAATTACCCAACCAGCTGACATCCGCTCAAACCCAAGCGCTTTGCGGGTCGGTTCATGTTCACAAACCCACGCCAGATATTCTTGATACTTGGCGCGACCGCTCGGGGTATCCGCCAATCCCCCGCCGGATTCAAGGGCTGCATGGGGAGTATACCATTCCGCCCGCTGCTTAGGTTGCTTCAACCAGTGGAAACTCGACCAAGCCCACTCATGCAAATCCTCCACCGCACAAAGTTTCGCTCTTACAGGGTTTAAATGAATATAGTGACACAAACGCCCCAGCCCTTCACCTGGCTCAACAATCAGACTTTTATAGCGACCTTGAAACAAATGCCCCTGCTCCTTGCGCAACCGATTAAATCGCACCGAAAAGGTCCCTTGGAGCCAACGCATCCCTTCCACCAGATTCGCCTGGGGAGTCTCGATCGCCAGATGATAGTGATTCGACATCAGACACCAGGCATGCAACCGCCAACCCGTCTTCGCGCACGCCTCAGCCAAACACGTCATGAAGGCCAGCTTCGCCTTCTCCGTCCGAAATAAATCCGACCGGTAATTTCCACGGTTCAATACATGGTAAATCCCTCCCTCGCTCTCCAACCGCAGTTTCCTCGCCATGCTCCGACCTTGCCTCCTCACCCCTGCCGGTCAACCACAATACACAAAGCCAGACCCCTTATTGCCGCCCTGCTGCTGACCCTAGGGCTGTGTGGTCTGTTTTTCGTCGCACTGACTTCCGCTTGGTTCCGGGGCCTTGACATCGATTGTGGCTGCTTTGGTCACGGTGCCACGTCATCGACGATCTCTAGGGCACTTGCGCGAAGTCTCGCACTGGGACTCCTGACAATCCTGCTTTTAAAGCAAGCCCGGCCAGTGACGCCAGTACCACCTACGCCTACGACGTGCCATTGACCGCGTCGTATTGGTTACCAATACTACCCATCCTCCCGTGCCAACTCGGTCGGTCCTTCCATGAGGCGATGACGGAATCGCTGCATCATAAAACTATCGGTCAGCGCCCCACCCGTCCGCTCCTGCCGGTCAACCACAATACACAAAGCCAGACCCCTTATTGCCGCCC
>JANYFP010000092.1 GCA_025362555.1 Verrucomicrobiota bacterium | reverse complement strand
GCATTACTCCCATAGGCGTAAGCCCACGCGGTGAGGAAAACGCTGCGCAAGAGATTCGTCAGAAACGCGAAACCCATCGCCAGACTGACGAGCAGAATTTTTTTCCAAAACTTATCCAGGAAAACTGCGGCCAGAAACGATCCCGCAAATAAGCAACCCGTGAGCGACCGAATGCCAGAACACGCGTCAGCCACACCCACCGAACCATGGGGAAGAACCAACACATTTCCCTCCTGAATCAAGGGATAGCCGAGCAGGCTGAAGAGAGTGAAGACAACGGTGACGACCCTGCGCAGCAGGAGCAGGCTGATCGCATTTTCCACGGCGGTAACGAGAGGCGCCGACAGAATCCAGATCAGCGCCGGGAAAATAAACAACGCCACGGCCCGCAGTCGTGCATCCTTTCGCAGCTTCCCCCAGCCCGTCACCGGATCGCCGTTTCCGATCTGCCCATTCGGCACGTTGAAATAAATCATGCCCAGCAACACCCCGGAGAAGCCAAGGGCCAACGCCAGCGAACCCGGCTGCGTCACTCCCGCGCCAGCCCGATACACCGCCCCCAACAAAAAAATCCCGAGCCCGGCGCCCAAAGTGAGTCCGGCGCCGAGCGAAACCGCTTCACGCCATGCCTGCGGCAACGGACTCGGACCCGTCGCGCGGAAAATCTCCTGCAATTTCGCCCACCGATCAAACACGAGATAGATCACAAACGCCGGCACCAACCAACCAAACGCATAATCGGGCTTTGATTGCCACCAATGCATTTGATCCAAGGTTAAGAATACCACGAACGCCAGCGCGAGCACGAGCGCCGCGAGAAAACGTTCGGGAATGCCTGGCAAGCGCCGGCTGAGAATTGTCAGCATGCACTAAAAAGTGCGGCGGACCATTTCACCCGCAAGCGGATTCCCCTCAGGCGCCGGCTTTCGCGCCACTTCCGCCGCAGGTTTCACCTGATTGCCACAAATCTCGCTCGACGCCAGTCACGGTCCACGAATTCTCTTCCTTCGTGACCCAGTCCCTCCGGCCCTGCCATTCCGAATCTCTCCCACCGTCGGGCGAGGCCCGGACTGAAATCCGACGTCCCCCGCTCCACTCAATGGAAATTGCGTTGATCGGTGTCACTGGATTGCACCTGTGCTTTTTGCCGTGGGCGCTGGGCGCCATGCATCCGTGGAGCCAACTCACCAGTCTCGCCTTGGCCATGCTTGGAATGTTTCTCGCCATTTTACCGCGGAACGAAGATGCGGATTTTAGCGATGCACCCCGCACCCGGCTTTGGCCTGCACGACAGCTCTGTGAGTCTCCCGCTTTTTTGCTCGGCCTGCTCTTTCTGGGTTACATCACCCTCCAGGGTTTGAATCCTGCTTGGCGATTCTTGAGCAACGATGACGCTTGGTGGCTCGAACCCGTCGCGCATGTCGCATGGCTGCCCTCCAGTGTGTCTGCACCATTCGCCCGCACGAATTCGTGGCGGGCGCTGATCATTTTCAGTTCTCTCCTCCTGCTCGTTAGCTCGGTCTGGGTGGGATTCAGCCGACGGAAAAGCTACCACGCCCTCTTCACCCTGCTGGCAGCCAACGCCGGTCTGCTGGCTTTATTTGGCTTGGTGCAGCACCTCAGTGGTGCCACGCGCATCTACTGGTCCTACGTCGCAAGCAATGATGCTTTCGTCGCCAGCTTTATTTATCCGAATCATGCCGGCCCCTACCTTTATCTCATGACGGCCCTCGCGATCGCGCTGGCCCGCTGGCACGATCAACGCGCGCGCAAACGCATGGAAGAATCCGGACCATCGACCGTCTTCCTGTTTCTTGCGGCTTGTTGCAGCCTCATGGTGATTTTCTCGTTTTCCCGTCTGTCGATTATTTTGCTGTTCGTCTTCATTCTGATCATCGGCGGAGTTTTGGCCTATCAATTATTTCACCGCACCGGCCTGACCCGTGATCGACCGGAGTTTTGGCCGCTAGCGCTAACCGTTGCCGCCTTCCTCTGTCTTGGACTCGTGACCCTGGGAACGGATAAGGCACGCGACCGTTTTACCGAGATGCTCGACGATCCCGGCGAAGTAAGAGCCCACACGCTCGCACGCCACGCCGCCAGCGACATGTTTCACGACTACTGGATGACTGGATGGGGCGCAGGCTGCTTCAGGTACGGATTTCAAAAATACACGGAACGATATCCCGAAATTCATTACTTCGAGGGCGGTGGCCGTCGCACCTGGGAACACGCGCACAACGATTTAATCGAATTTCCGGTCGAGCTCGGCATCGTGGGCCTGCTGCCACTCGTCGGCATTTTTGGCTATGGCGCATGGCAATTTTATCGCCACCGATTCTGGCGCAACCGCGTTTCCCTAACGCTCGTGCTCGGCTGCGCGCTCGTTCTTCTCCACTCGTGGGTAGACTTTGTTTTTCAAAATCCCGCGATTCTCCTTACGTGGAGCGTGCTGCTCGCCGGCGCGCTGCGCTGGACCGAACTCGATCAGCCGCGAAGGCGGCAGGTGGCGACAAATCCGGCCCAATTACGCAAGTGAAACGGGACCCGCTAAAATCCAAGGTTACGGCAAAGCTGTAGGAGCGGCTTTATGCCGCGATGGTTTTCCCGAGAAGGGACCCTACTACGCCCCCGACGGTATAAATCGACCGACCCAAACAACGCCCACCAGACTATCGGGGCGTAAAGCCCCTCCTACAGCAGACCAAATCCCCCGGTTCAATCCGCAAACGGGGTGTACTCCGGTACCAATCGTTTCATCGCTTGCTTAACTGCAGACGGATTCCCGGCGGCAGCGGCGGCCCGCAACTCAGCGATCCACGTTTCTGCATCCTCATGCCCGTTGCCGTTCTTGAGCTGGAAGATTCTCGGATGCTCCGTGGGCAGATGGGTCTCTTCATCATGACAAAGCTCTTCAAATAGTTTTTCGCCGGGGCGCAATCCGGTGATCTTGATCTTAATATCTACGTCCGGTTTATAGCCACTCAGCTCGATCATTTGCCGCGCCATATCCAAAATCTTTACCGGTTGCCCCATATCGAGGATAAAGATTTCTCCGCCCAAACCGATCGTCGCGGTTTGCAGAACCAGACCCACCGCTTCCGGTATCGTCATAAAATAGCGTGTCATGTCCCGATGCGTCACAGTGACCGGTCCGCCTTGCGCGATCTGTCGCTTGAAAGTGGGAATCACACTGCCACTTGACCCCAGCACATTGCCAAACCTGACCGCCATAAACGCGGTGCGATTGCTCACCGCACGCTGGCGAGCCTGCAGGGTTTTTTCCGCCAGGCGCTTGCTGCATCCCATCACGCTGGTGGGATTGATCGCCTTATCCGTGGAAATGAAAATGAAACGTTCAACGCCAAACTCGCTGGCCAGCCGGGTGAGGCCGGCCGTCGCCAGCGTATTATTTTTCAACGCTTCGCACGGTTGCCGTTCCATCAGCGGCACGTGCTTGTGCGCCGCCGCGTGGAAAATAATCGCGGGACGGCAACGCGTGAACACGGTGCGGATCGCCTGCTCGTCAGTGACGTCAGCAATCAAAGGCATAAGGCAGGCGCCGTATTCCGCTCCGATCAGCTCCTGCTCAATTTCAAAAAGAGCGATCTCCGTTTGCTCCACCAGGATGAGCTGGCGCGGCTGGCAGGCCAAAATTTGCCGGCACAACTCGCTGCCGATGCTCCCGCCCGCCCCCGTCACCAACACCACCCGATCCTTCAGCAACCGGGCAATGCCGTCGCCATCCAGATTTACCGGTTCGCGTCCGAGTAAATCTTCAATCGTGACGGGGCGCGACCGCTCAACTTTGAGCTCCCCCGAAGAAAGTGGTTTGAACGACGGGATGATTTGCGTGCTCGCCCCAATCTTCCGGCCAATTTCCACAATCTCTTTTAGCCGCTGCGGCGCCAAACCGATATTCGTAATCACCAATTCATTCACCCGAACGCGCGCGGCCAGCTTCACCAGTTTATCGAGCGGTCCGTAAACCGGCAGTCCGTGGATCATGCGACCAATTCTTTCCGGATCGTCATCGATGAAAAATATCGGGGTCAAGCCGCACCCACGACGTTGGAGCAGATCTTTCGCGAGTCCTTGGCCAACGTCGCCCGTGCCCACAATGGCGACTTGGCGCTCGACCAGGCCGGCCCTCATTTCTCCAGAAACACTCCATGTCCGCATCAAGCGCAGAAAAAGACGGAACGATGAAATCAACGCGACGCTGAGCACAAAATCCATCAGGATAACACCTCGCGGCGGTGCCGCCGAAACCGTCGACCCGAACCAAAGCGTTAGCATAAACGCCGAGACGATACTCATCGCGGTCACCACCCGGCCGAAATCGGCGAGTCCAAAGTAACTCATCACACTGCGAAATTGCCCGAATGATTGGAGCAGAATCAACTTACAGACGACGATTGGAATGATCAGTGTAAAGCATTGCCGCTGGAAATCATCCGGCGTCGAAAAATCCCACCGCATCGCGTAGGAAAGATAGAAAACCGCGGCGAGTTCCACGCCATACGTTAGCATGACGGCGGTAAGTCGCGCGTGACTATTCCGACTAATATTCCGGTCGCTCCACGCGAGTAATTGACGCATCCCACTCATGCAGCGGTCGCGGACAACGTCGCGCGCTTTCTCCCAGAACGGTCGGCCATTTGCACTCACAGCCGGGACGGCCTCCGTCGAAGCGGGTCGGCGGCGAATTTGGTTCGGGAAAGTACCGCGCACGACATCGACCACCCTCGCAACTTCATCGGCCGTCATGGCCGAGCCGGAAGGCAGACAAAGCCCCTGCTCAAAGAGGCGTTGCGAAACAGCCCCACCCACGGTTTCGCAGCCGGCAAAGACCGGTTGCAGATGAAGCGGCTTCCACGTCAGTCGTGCCTCAATATTTTCAGCATCCAAAGCCCGGCGAACTTTTTCGCTATCCACGCCAGCGATCACCGGGTCGATCGTCAAACAGCTGAGCCATCGGTTGCTCCGGGAACGTGGCGCCTCCGGCATAAAATTTAATCCCGGCAAATCGCGCAAACCTTCGAAGTATCGCGCGTAAATTCGACGACGCGCATCCACCCGCTCTCCAAGGACCTGAAGTTGGGCGCGGCCAATTCCCGCCAGCACATTGCTCATGCGGTAATTGAAACCGAGCTGCGAGTGCTGATAGTGTTGCGCCGCATCGCGAGCCTGCGTCGCCAAAAACCGAGCCTGCGTGATCAGCGCGGCGTCGTCGGAAACGAGCATACCGCCGCCGGAAGTGGTGATGATCTTATTTCCGTTAAATGAAAATATCCCCAGCCGTCCAAAGCCACCAGCTGGCCGGCCCCCGAACGTAGCGCCCAAGGCTTCAGCGGCGTCTTCAATCAACGGAACGTCATGACGGGCACACGCTGCGGCGATGCGCTCAAGATCTGCGCACTGCCCGTACAGATCGACCGCAATCACTGCACGCGGCAGCCGGCCGATCTTCGCCCGACCCGCCAGCCATTCCTCCAGCAAAACGGGATCCATATTCCAGGTCGCGTCATCCGAATCGATAAAGACCGGTCGCGCCTGTTCGTACACAATTGGATTGGCCGACGCCGCGAAAGTGAATGACGAACAAACAACTTCATCACCCGGCCGCACTCCGAGCATGCGCAGGGAAAGGTGGATTGCCGCCGTGCCCGACGACATCGCCGCCGCGTGCCGAAAACCAAATCGCGCAGCGAATTCTTTTTCAAATGCGTCTACATGCGGGCCGACTGGAGCGATGTAATTTGAACGAAAAGCTTCCTCCACAAAGGCGAGTTCCGCCGTGCCCATGTGCGGTGGAGAGAGGAAAAGCCGATTCTTTAACGGCGTGGGCGCAATCAGAGTGTTCATAAATTTCGAGATGGAATCGACGATTGCACGGTGAGACCCAACCGCCCCAATCCGCGCAGCACTTCGCCGAAGCCCGGATCGTTCCACACATTTTCCAGTGGCGCGCTGCTGGTCAGACGGATAAAATATTGTTCACGACTGCCGAGGACCGCCTGTTGCACCGCGTCCTTCCACCAGAGGAGCGGATCGGGCACGTTGTTGAAACGTTCCCCGTAGTCGTAGGTTTTTCCCTCAAC
>JANYFP010000086.1 GCA_025362555.1 Verrucomicrobiota bacterium | reverse complement strand
TCATTACTTCCGCTTCCGCGCACCGGATCATCAAGGAAACCAAATTTGTTGATGGGGCGGCCAGATGAGACCAGCATGTTCAATCCTCCGGTCAATTCAGGCGTGATGGCGTAGGCACCAAAGGCCTTTAATTGATGCCGGCGATCGTTGGGTAGGTATCCATAGGTGTTATTGGTGATCAATGGGCTATCAAAAAGCGTCGTGATTCCGGCGTCATCTTGACCGGTGTCCGACAGTACCCAGCCTTCATAATTACCCATGGATTGCGCCCACGTGTAGGAAAGTTGGGCGCTCCATTTGCTGTCCCAAGATTTTTCCAGAAACACTTCAGCGGAGTAATATTTGCGGACTGCCTTGGGATATTGCAGCAATTCCGGACTAAGGAAGGCTTCCTCGTTTTTATCAAGCGTCCCACTTCCGTCAAAATCCCAAAACATGTGAATAGGACGGCCGGGATTGGCCAGGACGTAGGCATGTTCTCCAGTGGCATCGAAACCGGCGAACCCGTGCGTCTGAGCCCAAGCGGTGAGGGCGTGATCAACAATTACGTCGTCCATTGCGGTGGCATCCAGTTGGCGATTGGTGAAGCGGACGCCAGCGGTGACCTTCTTGGTGAATGCATGCTGGATGCCCAAGACCCATTCGTCTTGGTACATAGGCTTAACGTCGAGGTCGACGATCGTCCGGCGATCCTTGATGGTGCCGTCGGAATAAATATTTTTAATGCCAAGTTGACCGCCGAGCACGGGAACTTTGCCGTCCGCGCTTACCGAGGTTAGGACATTATATTGTTCCGTGAACAACTCCGCCCCGGCTAATCGGACGTTGGTGTTGGAGGCCACGGGCAAGTGGTAGCGACCAAAATTAGCAAAAAGCTTAGTCTTTTTGTCGCCGGAGAGGTCATAGGTTGCGCCGAGGCGGGGAGCGTACTGGTTTTTAATCTGAATGAAGACGTCTCCTGCAGTGTTAAGATTTTCGAATGACTCATTGCGGAGGCCGAGGCGGAGGTTCAGTCGATCATTCATCAAAGACCAATTGTCTTCGAGGTACCACGCGTCGGATTTAACGGCGAACGAACCGCCGTTCTGGTAAATCCGGGATCGAACGGCGGCAGTCGTCCCAGCGGGAACGGCTACGCCATTGATTTTTCCGCTGCTTGGGATCGCGTAATACCGGTAGTACAGACCGCCTGAATACACGGACTTGTCATCCGATAAGTTATTTTCACGGTCGAAGCCCGCTCGTACACGATGGGAGCCTAAAAGATCAAAACTGTACTCGGCGTCGATGCGGGTTGCCTTCCTCTTATCTGAGGCTTGGGAGGTCAGGAGATTTGGGTTGCCTTGAATATAAACCAAGCTGCCTGAGCGACCATCATAGATGAAAGGCAGGTTATCCTGGGTTCCCGAGTCGGTGCGGTTTTGCGTGCTCTGACCATACATCGCGGAGATTTGTAACTTTTCGATGAACACACCGGTGTAGCTAGCGATGTGAGTTAAGCCACCACGATCAAGGAAGTTAAGCGCTGGGGCACTTTTTGCCTTGGTCTTGCTTGCAAAATCATAGGGAACTTGGGAGTCGGTGCGGCGATTTTTATCTTGGAACCCCGTGTATTCGAGCCGGTGATTGGCGAAGGGGTGAATATCAATCTTTGCGCCCCAAAAAGGATCATCTGAAGTTTTTGTCAGGAACTGGGTCCCATTGGTTGTTACATCTTCCTTCACGTTCTTGCGCAATTGATATATACCGTAGAAGAAGATTTTGTCCTTCCAGAGGGCACCGCTCGCATAGACGTTGGCTTCTCGCTCATCAAGAGAATCGGCGCCGTTATAAACCCTGGGAACTACATCATTCTTCAGATTCGTGAAGTAGGAGCTCGGGGCATCTGCGCGGCCGGCATTTGCCGCCCAGACGACTTTCGCACCAGCGTGATATTCGTTTGAGCCGCGCTTGGTGGTGGCGTTAATAACGCCACCCGTAGAGCGACCAAACTCCGCAGAGTAGGCACCAGTTTTGATCTCGAAGTTTTGATAGAAATCAAAAGGTACCGTTGCTGGATTTAGACCATTACGGAAATTGCTGATGTTG
>JANYFP010000588.1 GCA_025362555.1 Verrucomicrobiota bacterium | reverse complement strand
AAACCCACGCGATCATCGACGCGAATTTCTTCACGGAGGAAGAACGTCAGGCCTGGCTCGCGGATGCATGGAAAGTGAAACCGGTGAAACGCGAACTCGTGCTGCGCAGCAGCGTTCTCGCCCTCGACGGCCAGGAAATCGCGAGCACTCAATCAAAAATTACTTTGGAAAGCATGCGACCCGGCCAGCGCGCCACTCAATGGCTCACCGTGCCGACGCCCCGTCTTTGGTCCGACCGCACGCCCGAGCTCTACCAACTGCGCTGCACGCTCTCGCTCGACGGCCGCACCCTCGACGAAACCACCACGACCTTCGGCATCCGCCAACTCACCTTTGATTCCGACCGCGGCCTGCTCGTCAACGGCCAGCCCACCAAACTCAAAGGCGTTTGTCTCCACCAGGACGCCGGTTCCTTCGGCAACGCCGTGCCACTCGCCGTCTGGGCCTGGCGCCTTTCCCTGCTGAAAGAAATGGGCTGTAACGCGATTCGCCCGAGCCATCACCCGTTCGCGCCAGAATTCTACGACCTCTGCGACCAACTCGGCTTCTACGTTTTCGACGAAGCCTTCGACGAGTGGACGCGTGACTGGACACTCAACACCACCGAGAACACCCGCGGCAAAGCGAAATACGGCTACCACCTCTATTTCAACCAATGGCACGAGACCGACCTGCGCGCCATGCTCCGCCGCGACCGCAACCACCCGAGCGTCGTCTTCTACAGCATCGGCAACGAAATTCCGGACCAGTTCAACGACGACGGCTGGAAACTCGCCAAGCAACTCATCGCAATCTGCCACGAGGAAGATCCCACGCGACTCGCCACCTCGGCGTGCGACCAATCCTTCGTCTCTTCCCGTAATGGTTTCATGGACCAGCTCGATCTCATGGGCTACAATTACATCGACCGCATCTATAAGGAAAAGACCTACGCACCCGAGCACGAACGTTTCCCTCGCCGGCTCATGCTTGGCACTGAAACCAGCAACCAGGTGCACAACTGGCTCGGCGTGCGCGATCATGATTACGTGATTGGCGAATTCATCTGGAGCGGCATCGACTACCTCGGAGAGTCTCATCAATTCCCTCGTCGCGGCGCGACCTCGGGATTCATCGACATCGCCGGGGGCAAGAAACCCGAGTTCTATCGCCGCGCTTCCTACTGGCGCGAAGACCCGGTACTCCAGCTCTCCGTTCTCACTGGCGAAAAACCCGATCGCGAATGGCGGGCCGCGCCCGCCGCACTCAAATGGAACTGGCCGGCCGACGCCCAGCTCACCGTCCGCGCCGTCACCAACGGCGACGAAGTCGAACTCTTCCTCAACCACCTCTCGCTCGGCCGCCAGAGCGTCTCGCACGAAGTCTACGCCACCGAGTGGAAAGTCCCCTACGCTCCCGGCGTGCTTTCCGCTGTGGCTTATCGTGCCGGAAAAGAAATCGCCACCAACGAACTTCGCACGGCCGGTGCCGCCGCTCGTCTTGTCATCACGCCGCTCGCGGTACCCGTCACCAGCGATCTCACCCTCTATGAAATCACTCTTGTAGACGCCACCGGCCTCACCGTTCCCGATGAAAAGTCAACCGTCACAGTGCAAGTCGAAGGCTCAGGCCGCCTCGTTGGTTTGGACACGGGCGATCTCGATCACGGCGGCCTTTTCAAAGTCGCCACCCGCGACGCCCATCAAGGCCGACTCCTCGCCACCGTGCAACGCACCGCCGCGTCCGGCGACATTCGCCTCACTGCTACAACGCCAGGACTGCCGCCTGCGACTCTCGCTACAGCACCAATCCAAACCACGCCGCCGCGGGCAAATTAGCTGGATCGGCGACTCACCGAAACCGGCGCTAGGCAAAAACGTAATTCTACCTCCACCGCATGATCCACCGGCCCGCCTCAAATCTCATCCGTCTCTTGGCGCTCTGTATTTCCTTATCAATCGCCATCGCGATTCCCGCCAGCGCAGCTGATCTTCGCGCAGATTTCTCGCTTTCACCCGCCTCCGCCCGCCCGTGGGTGTATTGGACATGGCTCGGCAGCAATCTCACCCGTGAAGGCATCACCGCCGACCTGGAGGCGATGCAGCGCGTCGGCCTCGGAGGCGCCCTGATTCTCGATGTGGATCAAGGCACTCCTCCCGGGACCATGAAGTTTTTTGACGCCCAATGGCAGGCCATGTTCAAGTACACCGTCGCCGAGGCGAAGCGACTCGGCTTGGAAATTAACCTGAATAACGGCGCCGGCTATTACGGCAGCGGTGGAGCGTGGGTGCCACCGGAGCAGGGCATGCAATGGGTTTTCCAAAGCGAAACACTCATCCCGGGCGGCGCAACTTGGTCCGGCATTTTGCCGAAGCCCATTGAGCGCGCCGACTATCACGATATCGCCGTGCTCGCAGTCGCCGAAACTCCTGTCGCCGCCAAGGATCGCTTCCAGATTCCAGGCTTCACGATGAAGGCCCTGTACTGGAAAACTTGGGTCGCCTACACCGGCGCGCAAAGTGCGCCGCTCGAAGCGATGGCTCCCCCCGAAGCCATCATTCCACTCGAGCGCGTCATCGACGTGACCGCGAAAATGGACGCCACGGGCAAACTGACCTGGGACGCGCCGCCCGGCACTTGGACATTGTTGCGCATCGGCCACGCCTACAACGGCAGCCGCATCGGACCGACGCCGAAAGATCAGGGCGGCCCTGAAACCGACAAGCTCAGCAAGGCCGCCACGGCGTTTCATTTCAATACCTTCGTCAAACACCTCAACACGGTCGTGGGCCCGGAAAACAAATCCGCACTCGTCGCCACGCACGTGGACAGTTGGGAAGGTGGCGGACAAAACTGGACCGTCGGCATGCGCGAGGAATTTGAAAAACGGCGCGGCTACGACCCGCTGCGCTACCTGCCCGTGCTCGGTGGGCGCGTGATCGGCGACCTGCAGGTGAGCGAGCGCTTCCTCTGGGATCTGCGCAAAACCGTTTCTGAAATGATGGTGGAAAACTACGTCGCGGAATTCCAGCGCTTGGCGCACGAGAACGGACTGCGCTTCACTTTTGAAAGCTACACCACGACCGGAAACGATCTCGATGCAGCCAACTTCGCCGACGAACCCATGGCGGAATTCTGGACGCCCACCGGTCAGGGTGAGGATTTTTATCCGACCACGAAGTCGATGTCCTCGGCCGCGCATCTCAATGGCCGCAAGATCGTCGGCGCGGAAGCCTTCACCTCTTTCCGCACCGAACGTTGGCTCTGGCATCCTGCGATGCTCAAGCGCCTCGGCGACGATGCATTCACCCGGGGCGTCAACCGTTTCGTGTTTCATCGTTACGCCTCACAACCGTTTCCCGACCGGCTGCCCGGATTGCAAATGGGACCGTGGGGCCTCCACTACGAGCGCACAAACACGTGGTGGGAGTGGAGCAAACCGTGGCACGATTATCTGGCGCGCTGCCAGTTCATGCTGCGCCAAGGCGAGGCCGTGGCCGACGTGCTGAGCCTTCAATCCGAAGAACCGCTGCTGCGTTTCCAAGGCACCCCGCTCACCGGCTTCGATTACGATGCTTGCGGGCCAGACACTTTCCAACGCTTCA
>JANYFP010000537.1 GCA_025362555.1 Verrucomicrobiota bacterium | reverse complement strand
TTCGCCTTCGCTCTTCTCCTCCTTGCCGTGAATTCACTCAAGGCTGCGGAATCACCATTCGTCGAAGTGCAAAGCACCGTCGAGCCGATGCAGCCGGGGAAATTTTCGCCAACGTGGGCATCGCGAAACCATTCAGGCGTTTGATATTGCTGCAGCGACGCCCACGTTGGCGAAAATTTCCCCGGCTGCATCGGCTCGACGGTGCTTTGCACTTCGACGAATGGTGATTCCGCAGCCTTGAGTGAATTCACGGCAAGGAGGAGAAGAGCGAAGGCGAATTTTTTCATGGGGCTTGCAGATTAATGTAGGTGGGGGCGTTGCGATCGCAGGTGAGCGTTCCATCTTTTTCCATCAACTCAACCACTTGAATCGAACTGCGACGCAGCTCAATTGAATCCTTGTCCTCCGGGCGAATGGTGCCGGCCCGCCCGGGATGAGTGAAATAGAAAAGATACGCGCGGTCGCCACTGACTACGACACCGGGATGACCACCGTTAACTTTGTCGTCGGTGCCAGTGCCCGGGGTGCCGAGCAGATCACTGGCTTGGGCGGTCCAATGTACGAGGTCGTCGGAGCGGTAGATACCGAGTCCTTTCCATAAATCGACCAGCATCCATGCGTGGCCCTTCCAGCGAAAAACAAATGGACCTTCGCCAGGTCGTTCGCCAACTCCGCTAACTTTTCCGTGATCGGTCCAGGTTTTGAGATCGGGACTGTCGGCGTAGTAAATGGATTTGTGATCGCGCTCGTTGTTGTACCACATCCGCCAGCCTCCGCCGGGCAATGCACCGACACACGCATCGATTACGCGGTCGGACGCCAGTTTTATCGCAGACTCATATTTCCAGTTTCGCAGGTCGCTACTCGTCAGGTGAACTATGGTCCGCGGGTGTTGCCAGTCTTCGAAGATGCCGGGAACGATTGTCAGAAACATATGATGAATCCCGTCGGAACTGGTGCGGACGTCCGGGGCCCAGAGAGTGGGGGCGGCACCGCCGAGTTCCGGCGGCAAATCAATTTTTGCCGGGCCCATCGCTCGCCACGTGGCGCCACCGTCGTCGGATTCGGCGATGCCGATGGGCGTTCCGTGCACCCAAGCGACGCCGGAGAGACCGGTGACGTTGGCGCGTCGGTTGGTGTAGAACATTGCCCAATTATTTTTATGAGGATTCCAAACGACCACGGGATCGGCCGCGCCGTCGTACACGGGATCGCGAAACAGCGGCTTGGTTGCGACCAGGCCAGCGGGGTTTGCGGCGCGAACCGGCGTAGCACTGGCGGACAAGAGCAGCAGCAGAAGAGTGAGCGCGGAAATTTTTTTCATGGCAGGGCGATGATTAAGAAAATATTATCCTTTCGTAATGCGACGATACGCGCGCGGTGAACTGCCGATCACCCGACGGAAGCAGCGGGTGAAATAGTAGGGATCTTCGTAGCCGACTTCCGCTGCGATTACCGCAATCGAAAGATCCGTGGTGTCGAGGAGCCGGCATGCCGCCTGGACGCGTTGCCGAATGAGAAAATCAATCGGCGCGTAGCCAGTCAGCCGTCGGAAGAGCGTGCAGAAATGCGGGACCGAAAGACCCGCAGCCGCGGCCAGTTCATCGAGCCGATGGGGTTGAGCCAGACTTTCGCGCAGATGATCGCGCATCGCCGCGATGCGCTCTGACGCCGAGCGGGTGGAACCGCCGACCCGCACGGCTTGGGCGGCGAGATCCAGCGCGCTGCGGAGCATCAAAGCCGCGCTGATTAAATGCGGAACTGAGTATCCTTGTTCGAGGATGAGGTAGATCTGCTCAATCTTGAGCGCCGCAATTCCCTCCGCTGAAGCGTGGTTCAAAATGGCGACCGCTTCGTGGTTGAAGCCGATGTGTTTGCTCCAGGCGTTCGCTTCTTCCCCCGTGAAATGCACCCAGCCGATCGTCCAAGGATCGGTGGCGTCCGCGCCGTACGCATGAGCCTGATCAGGGCGCAGCCAAACCAAATCGCCCGTGCGCACCGAGTGCTCGCCGGCGCGTGACCGGACCCAGCCTGACCCGCGCAAGCAGGCGATGATCAGGTGCGTCGCGGCGCCTTGCGCCCGCTCGACGAGGTGCCCGTCCGCTTGGGGAAAATATCCGGCGTCGGTGACCAGCAGTCCGCGGAGCAAAGCGTGTTTGGCCACTGCATCCCGGACTGGTTTGGGAATAACCACCAAGTGTTGGCCCGCGAATCCTTCACGGCGTGGGGCGATTGGCATACCAGCGGATCGTGCAAGTTTGCCGCCGCCTGTCCAATGAATCACGCAGTTGAACTAAAAAGGGGGGGGGGCTCGCTGTTTTCGATGGGTGGAGATGCGGAGAGCAACTTCAACGAACTCCGATCAACCAAGGCAGGTTTACCGCTAATGAGTTTCGCCAATAAGCGAAACTTTAGAATACCCCTTCGACTCATTGTCTCCGGTGTGGGTTTCGGGGAGTCTGCTAATCGCAGACTGCAGTTGCCTGCCTGCAATTAGCAGGCCTTGGAATCTCGATGGCGGAGACGATGAGTCGAAGCCGCTCTTTCAAGGATTCATCCATTGATGAATCCAATGAGCGGTTTAACCCTCCGGAGCTTTGGATCGGTGTTCGCATTTACCCAGCGGAAGTAGCGAGGAACCCTAAAGGTCTTGCGGCCGTCGTGTCATCCGCCCCGCGTCCACTCGCACTGACTCGTTTTGCCGGCAGCGGGGGACTTCCCCGTGGCGTACAATTTAAACGCGGTGCAGGTTGACGGAATATGAATGACGATGGAAGCGACTCCGGCCTCTGCGGCCGGGCTCGTTGGGCCCACTATTTCGGCACCGCCTTCAATCGTGAAACTGACGGTGCCGGTTTCATTCACGCAAAGAGTGCCGGTGGAATCCACGATCCGTGCATGGGCGATGAGCACATCGGCTGTACCGGGCTGTGCAGCTACGCCGACCGAATCTACCTCGAGGATCACCCGTGCTGGTGCGCCGGGTGTCGCCACGCGGTGGGAAGCGGTTTCTTTGCCATCAATAAAACCGCGGGCCTCAAGCACGCCGGGAGTGAACGTTGGCAGATCAAAGACGAAGGGAGCGTGTGGCAGGTATTGGGTCATCCAGGCTTTGCCGGCTTTTTTCCGGCCGAGCGGACGGCCATCAAGCGTGAGCTCAACTTCATCGCAGTTGCTGAAGATGAGAACCCGCAAGTCTGAGGCGGGCGTCCAATGCGAGGCGATGAAGACGACGGCACCGCCAGTCCATCCGTTGCCCTGTGCGGAGGCGTCGCGCTGACTGCGATAAAAATAGTACGAGAATTTCGGCAGTCGGAAAATATCCATGACTCCGCAGGCGGCGCGATTTGCGTCGTAGCCCCGGGCGTAATCAAAGATCGACCACTGGCCGTCGAGCACGGCCGGTGAACTGAGGGTATCGTTCAGTGCGATGATGTGATTGGACGATTGTTGGCGCAGGCCGCGCTCACCCGCTTGACGGCGCTGGCGGCCATGACTCCAGCTTGCGTAGATGCCCGCGCCGGTTTTTTGGTCGAAGCCGTGATTCGAGGCATAGAATTCCCAATCGCCATATTCGGCGATTACCAGGGCCTTGTTGCCATTCTTCCATGAGTGAATTTTTCCGTGTTGGCGCGAGTGCACGAAGACATCGTAGTGGTCCTGCCAGCCGCAGGTGAACAGCTGGTCGCCGGGATATTCCTCGTGGCCGGCGGTGTGCAGGCGGGCCATGAAAGCATCGTCCATCGAAGTTTCGTTGAGGGAGAGTTCCCAAAGCACCACGCAGGGATGGTTGCGGTCGCGGCGGATCAAATCGCGCGCGTTTTGTTCGCAGGCGCTGCGGAATTTTTCACCGCCGAGGAACTGCCAGCCGGGAATGCAGTTCATCACCACGATGCCGAGTTCATCGCAGGCATCGAGGAAGTCGGGCGACTGTGGGTAATGGGAGAGCCGCACGTAATCGAAACCGGCTTCCTTGATCCGGCGCGCATCGCGATGCTGGGCGGCGGCGGGCACGGCGTAACCGACGCGCGGGTATTCCTGGTGGCGGTTGGTGCCGCACAATCGCCGGCGTTGACCATTGATCGTGAATCCTTCCGAGCGGGAAAATGAAATGCGGCGGATGCCGAAACGTTCCGTGTGTGTATCGAGCGCGGTTCCGTCCGGGGCGCGCAGTGTGACGCGCGCGTGATGAAGCATGGGGGAATCGGGTTGCCAGAGGTGCGGCTGGGCGACGGTGAGTTCGAGTTCGATGGCGGCGGTAGATCCCGCGGCAATCGTGAGATCACTTTTTTGCGCGCGCGCTACGACGGTCGTGCCGTGCATTAATTCAATTTCGATTTGTGCTATTTGCTCGGCCGGGCCGGCGTGCCGCACGTGAGTTTTGACACTGACGGTCGCGGTTTCATGCGAGGCGGCGAGCGTGCGCACGAAGACTCCGCCACTGGCGACCGTGGCGGCGCCGACTGCGTCGGTGATATGCGTCGTCGGGTAGCAGCGCAGTTCCGCGCTGCGGTACAGTCCGCCGTACCAGCAGAAATCCAAATCTTCGTAGGGCTTGCCGGGCGGCACGTCGGCGTTATCGCGGTTGTCGAGCCGGAGGGTGAGGGTGTGCGCGTGCCCGTCGAGCAGTGCGGCCGTCAGATCGAGCTCGAAGGGGAGGAAGCCGCCGGAATGGTGGCCGCACGGCAGGCCATCGATTAGTACGAGGGCGGAATGCATCGCAGCCCCGATGTAGAGCGTACAACGTCCGGTCGGAGTGTTTGCGGGCAACGCCACGGTGCGTTGGTATTCGCATTCGCCAAACCAGTGTTCTCGGCCGTCAAGGTCGGCCACGAATGGACTGTGGGGCAGATCGACTGCCGACCATGCGCCCTCGACGCCCGAGGCATCGAGTCGGCGAAATTGCCAGGCGAGATCGAGTGGGAAGATTTGCGTCATGGAACCGGTTGGGCTCAGATTTTACCGCGTCGAGCTTCCAATTGGTCGCGGATTTCATAGGCGCGTTTCCGATTGAGCGGATAGAAGGCAAGGAGAGCCATGGCGATCAGGGCCCAGGCCGCCGTGGAAATGGTTAGCACCATTCGCATGGCGTGAATTGTCTCGTAGGTTTGAACGCCACCCGGGTTGTCCGCGTTAAACCCGGTGAGTTTGATCGTGAGCATCGCGCCGAGGAAGGCGAAGGAGTACCCGGTTTTTTCCACCCAGGAGAACGCGGAACCGAACACTCCTTCCCGGCGAAATCCGTGACGAAGTTCGTCTTCGTCGCAAATATCGGCGAGCATTGAGCGGGTCAGAGTATAGATTGCCACCCAGACCGGACCGCACAGGACGCTATCAAATAGAATTTTCCACGGATGGCCGGGCGTGTAGAGATACCATTTTCCAGCGGCCCCAAATAACACCATCGCGAAAGTAATACCGAGGGTGATGTGCTTTCCGTAACGGTTTGCCAGCCACGTAATGGGGTAGATCCAGATAATACCGAGGACGGCGTAACTGGTGGAAAGCCACGCCTTCCAAATCGAACCAGCCGCCACATCCCCTCCGAACATATAATAAACAATCAGGTAGAAATCAATATTGCTGGCCAGCATGCCCGCGCCGATTTGCAGGACCATGAGTCCGACAAGCAGCATGAAGGAGCGATTGGACGCCGAGGCTTTTAAGGCCGGCCAGATTTTGACCTTATCCTGTTTCGCCGCCTGTTTGAAATAGCGTTCCTTCGCGAGTAATCCTGGCAGTACGCCCATGCCTCCGAGAATCAGGATAGCGACAATCCATCCGATGATTTGCACGCCGTGCATGACCGAGCCAAAAATGGCGAGTGACGTCAGTGGGAAAATCCAACTGTAGGTGAGCTCGCCGACTTTGTTGAAAAAGGTGGCGAACGCCCAGACGTTGGTTCGCTCCCGATAGTCGGGCGTCATCTCGTAGCCCAAGCTATTGAGTGGAACGGAATAGATCGTGTACCCGAGGTAGAACAG